>NZ_LJQT01000189.1:0-197 GCF_001400515.1 Pseudomonas meliae
TCCATTGCTCCCCAGACCCCAAATCGCAACCTACATCGCATGGGAAAACCCGAGCGCAGCGCGCCGGTTGAAAAGCCTCCTGCAGGAGGCTATCGAGCCGGTAGCCGAACACCCCTATTTATATCGTTCTGGGCGAGCGCCAGGCACTCGCGAGCTGGTGGCTCACCCAAACTACGTCCTGGTCTATCGTGTCACCC
>NZ_LJQT01000189.1:205-330 GCF_001400515.1 Pseudomonas meliae
CGCATCGAGGTCGTGAACGTAATCCACGCCAGGCAGGAATACCCCTCTCCCTGATTGGTGGCGTATTTGCGGGTATTAAGCGGCTGCTTGCTGAGCGTCCGTAGGACGATCCTCTTTCGGACAGC
>NZ_LJQT01000189.1:364-861 GCF_001400515.1 Pseudomonas meliae
CTGTTCCATTGCTCCCCGGAACCCGTGATTTGACCTTTTTATCAAGGCGCGGCTCGGGCAGCGTCATTCACGCTAGGATTAGGCCCGCCAGTAAGGTTACGAAGGTTCGTAAATTTGCAAGTCGTCCGAAGGCTTTTGGCATCCATAACATTCAAGGCTTGGAGATTGTTTTCTAACTGCTTACTTAAATCGTCACCTAAATAAACCGCTATTGAACCTCTGTTCGCATCAATCAACTGAGCGCCTAACGGATCAAGGCTTTGCATACGCTTATAAGCTGCTGAGTTAGCCTCTGGCGGAAGTACGCCAAGCGCAATGCAACGTTCGCTGACCATCGCATCCCTGAAGGCTTTGAAGTTCTCGTTTGCTATACGAGGAAGATCAGTTACTGGTGCTGTACCGCACGGTGCCCACGTCCGAAGGTAACTAGGATCATTGGGTTTCCCGTAACACCATCCTGACTGGTGTAACTGATTAACGATTGAACCGCCCCGGGT
>NZ_LJQT01000427.1:0-2798 GCF_001400515.1 Pseudomonas meliae
TTGTCTACACCCTCCTAGGGGGCATAAACCCTTCCACACTTTGGCGTCTTGAGCGGAACGACCCGTCCTTCCCGGCCTCGGTGCAACTGAGCGGCGGGATAGTGGGCTGGTTCGAGCATGATCTTGATCATTGGCTCGAGTCCAAAACAGCTAAACGACACTCGACAACCGAATCCGCCGCTCGGCAGACCCCCTGAATGCAGAAGCCCGCTTTGGCGAGCGGGCTTCTGGTGACTACAGCAGGGGTGTGGCGCGTTCCTCAGCTTGGCGGTTGAGGGACGACATTACGATGTAGCTATCGACTAGTTAGCATCCTAGCTCCCATCCCTGCTGTTCGCAAGTAGGTGTGCTTTGACGCACAGAGGCGATGCGCCCGATGGAAAATTCAAAAAAGCTGAGTCCGATGTTTCATCGTCTTGACGGTGGGAGCAAGTCATATGCACTCAATCGGATTAGACAGATTGTTCAGTACAACCCAGGGTGCTTTGGAGGTGAGGGATGACCCTCCACAAAGCCGCGAGGCTTTCGCCTTCCGATCCCCATTCTGCACTGCGACGCCCCGCGCGGAATATGCCTGCCCAGTACGCAGCCCCTAGACACCTCTCCAATCAGCAGCTCAAGAATCCGCTCATCCGTTCAGCGTACGAGCGTCTTAGCAACATCGTCAGCTACCGAGGTCAGTATCTGCGTCGGCTTGATACCGTGCACGGTGATCGACGTACTCGTGTTGAAAAATTTCAAGTGATCGAGCGAGTTGCTGAGCAATTGCTGGTGCGGTTGGACTTGGCCACCGGAGTACTCGGGTTCATCGATCCTGAGTCCGGGCGCTATGTGCTCAATACCCAACGCAAAATTGCCGAAGACTCCGAAGGCGTCTCCTCACCGGTGCTTTGTCGGCTGTTCAAGACGCTTGACGAGGCTGGCTATGTGTATCGTCGAATTGAGCGAATCCGCCTTGAAGAAAAAGACGACAGCGGTCTGAATTTGGTTCGTACCCGCGTTCTGATTCGCTTTACCAAACAGTTCTGGAAAGACTTGGGCCTTGCCTACGTCTTCGAGCGCGTTCAGCACTCGGCCAAAAAGAAGCGCGAGGCGCAACTGCGTGAATTGGGCCAACGTCGCCAGGCAGACATGGAACGTCACTCCAAGGAACTGCTGCGGCGTGAGGTATCGCGCAAGCGCTGGCAAGCCAAAGAAGCACGGGACGGTGATGCTGTCCGCACGAAAGAGTCTCGGTCGGCGTCCCCAAGGCAGGACTCTCCGCCAAGTCGTAAGGGATCTAACGATTTGACGAGTGCTCTAGAGCGACTTGTGGCGTCGGTCGCCAAGAAAGCCGGATAGGCCACATCAGCCTTCTCAGTTTGTATCCGCTTACGCGGAGGCTTCGTCGCGCCTGCGATTTGGTGGCCTGTGGCGAAGAGGCGGTGTCCCCCACGAATCTCAGGCCCACGTGTGCTGAAAAGACACAGATTTGTCCCCCGGTTGCGCTTGCGCTGGTAAGAGTCTTGAAATTAATGAAATTTTATAGCCTTGTCAGTAACCTCCTTCGGTAAAAGAAAGAGCTTTCCGAGGTGTTCAAACCTCGAAGAGCAGTAATGCACCGCGCACTTCGTGCCTATGGCACGGCGCGGAGTGGACCCCTCACGACAGCGTGACAGCCCGTCTAAGCGGCGCAGGTGGATGAAGCCCACCCGCCCTGGCCTGCGGCCACCCTTTGGGGCGCTAAGACCCGGATAAATCGCCCCAGTCCGGCAAGCCGGCCCAGGACTCAACCGGGCGCGTTTGCGCGCTGGCTTACCAAAAGATAAAGAACGCTTCAATTACCAGCGTTTCCAGCAGATCCGGTGTTTAGTGGGGAGTGCCGGTGGATGATATGCACGAGACTTTATTGGCGCCGGACATCCAATCGGTAAAGCAAAGCTTTCCCGATTGGATGTCCGGCCGACAACGAGCGGAGCGAGGCGTCAGCCCGGCCTCAGGAACAGAGACTGCTAATTGTTTGTGTTTCAGCGTGGATAAGTCGCTTACACCTAATTTTCTGACAGCGTAGAAAAGCTAGCTGGTTGCGATGACTTAGATGCAACGTGCCAGCTTCAAATGGACAAGACTGATATCGGCTGCATGGCTCATGCCTGGCCCAAGTCCCTCGGGCTACACGCTACTCACAGAAGCTCATTTCCTCAGGAGGCTTTGTGCTACATCCAGGTGCTGTACGAAACCAAAAATGGTAGAACTCAGAGCTCGATTTTCTAAGTCGAAGGGGCAAGAAAAGGCAAAGCCTGCGATGGAGGCTCTGTCGCGTGGGTAACAGCCCTGAGGAGATCTGTTGGCAACCAAAGTCAGACAGCACATTGGAGACGGGATATACAGATCGAGAAGCACGGGCTCGGGTCTGCCTTCCCCAATATTTCCTTGAAATTCGTCGAAGGCTAACGTGCAGTCAAATCGCCATCTGCTTGGCTCTAGACTTGCTGAGAAATCTCGTTCGCATTCACAGCAGAAACGGGTGATCTTCTTACCCTAGGAGACTGGTACTTGAGGCGTTCACTGTGAGGTAGTCGGAGGCCTACCTTGCTGAGCATTCCAGACTAAGCTCAAAGGCCGACGAGCGACATGAAAGCCATGGTTGATTGCACCGGTTGACGTGTTGGCACAGCTGTACATTCCGCACATCGCGCAGACCAAGAAAATGTACTGCAGCTAAGCTCTGGACATTTGCAGGGGCGGGAAGGTTGCTACGGCATGGTTTCCGAGCGTCTACCAATCATCTAGAGACGGCTTAGGGATTCTCCGATCAA
>NZ_LJQT01000128.1:0-7026 GCF_001400515.1 Pseudomonas meliae
GTCTACACCCTCTTAGATAACCGATCCATATCTGCTTGCGCAGATCGGCGTTGGACGTCAGCAACTGATGCGCGTCGGTGGTCATGACCTGACGCGCGATATCACGCAGATAAATAAAGGGATCACCCACGATGGGTGCCCGGGATTGATTGATAAGTCGGACATCGGCACGCCAGTCATGCGCGAGCAATTCACTGACCCCGCGCGCAAACCTGACGCTGTCCTGTGTTCGTGCCGCCTCGCCGCGCAGGAAATTGCCTGTCAGTGCCTTACCCGCCTGCTCGCTCGCGAACTGCCCCTTGAGCCAGTTGTACAGCGCGCGTTCGTTTTCGAACACCTGAAAAGGCTGCTCGGCATCAGGCCGGTAAATCACTTCCCGGCCATCAGCGATAACGATACGCAGCATGTCGTAAGTCTTGACGCCGTTGATATCCAGCGTATGCACCGAAAGGCCAGGCGTTACCAAGGGCGAGTCCCGCAAGGCCTTCAGCGTCGCAGGCTGCGAGGGATCAGTGACGACGAATCGAGTGACGTGCTTGAAGTCGTCTGGCGAAAGCTGACCTTTGCGCAGGCAATTACCGGCTGCAACCAAATAGTGCGCTTTGGCCAGAATGCAAAAATTCTCACTGTGCGAACTCCAGAAACGCTCCATGCGGCGGGTGTACAGCGAGCTGAAATCCAGCGTCCACATTTCTGCCAGCAAAGTCTGCGGCAGCATGGGCACCTCGTTGCGCTCGTCGAACACCTCATGATCCGGACCGTCGGTATAAAAACCGCCGTAAAGGGAAAGCTCATCACTGGCCTCTTCGTCGTGGGCGTTGAAGTTCTGCATGAGCAGTTCGATCAACGTCATCGATTGCAGCGGTTTGCCGGAATGTTGCCAGCCGGTAAATGTACGCGGACTGCTGCTTGCGCTGCCGAAACGATGCCATAGACCTTGTCAGGGTTAAACACCTTTTGCGTGTGCTGAAGCATGATCTTGCTGACTACGCTATAGGCCAGATCGTGCAGATCGGGGTAGTCGAAAACAAATTGCTTCGCGCGTTCACGCAGCAGTTGCTGATCGGTTTTAGGTGTTTTCAGAGATTGGGTCGTCATGACTTCTTCCTGTATGAGAGAAGTCCTGCACGTAATCACTCTTTACGGCATACGTGGCACTAACTATTTATAACGCGACCCTGCGCAGGCAGGCACGTGAACTGATTCAGTCAGAGGCCCGAACAGCAAAGGCGGCGGGTGACTGCAGATTGATCGGGTTCAGCCGGAAGTAATCGCGACCGAAAGTATTTGCTCGCCCGCCTCCAGAACTCTGCATGCGGATCCCGCTTATCGCCGAACGGATTTCCGCCCTTCTTATTTTCTGCAATTTCATCGTCCATGATGAAAACCTTCTATAGCTGAAGCTCGACAACAGGCCGCAAGAAGGCTTGGCTTGCGGCATATACGTCTGTGTCGACCGCCGGATTGCGACGAGTCACGTGCTCTGGAACGCCGAATCTGCGTGATCCGCCGGAAATTGATCTTTGACAGCCAAGCAATTCAACAGGTTAAATCCCTTGGCACGCGGACTGCATGGTCAGTTTTCGCCCCTCTCGCTTCAATTCAGTTTTCTACGGAGTACCGCCCTTGGACGCCACCACCATCAACAGCCTGTTCCTGGTCGGCGCGTTGCTGGTAGCCGCAAGCATCCTGGTCAGCTCTCTTTCATCACGCCTGGGTATTCCGATCCTGGTCATCATCCTGGCCGTGGGCATGGTGGCGGGCGTGGATGGCGGCGGGATCATCTTCGACAACTACGCTACCGCCTACCTGGTCGGCAACCTTGCGCTGGCCGTGATCCTGCTTGACGGCGGGCTGCGCACACGGGTGGCCAGTTTCCGGGTTGCGCTGTGGCCTGCCTTGTCGCTGGCGACGGTGGGCGTGCTGATCACCACCGTACTGACCGGCATGGTGGCTGCCTGGCTGTTCAATCTCAGCGTCATTCAGGGCCTGTTGATCGGCGCGATCGTCGGCTCCACAGACGCCGCGGCGGTGTTCTCCCTGCTGGGCGGCAAAGGCTTGAACGAGCGCGTTACCGCCAGCCTCGAGATCGAGTCGGGCAGCAACGACCCCATGGCGGTGTTCCTGACCGTCACCCTGATAGGCATGCTGGCCAGCGGTCAGACCGGCTTGCACTGGGGGCTGCTGGGGCACCTGATCCAGGAATTCGGTATCGGCAGCTTCATCGGCCTGGGCGGCGGCTGGATCCTGCTGCAGCTGGTCAACCGTATCAATCTGGCGGCCGGCCTGTACCCGATTCTAGTGATTGCCGGGGGGCTTGCGATCTTTGCCCTGACCAACGCCATTCACGGCAGCGGTTTTCTCGCGGTCTACCTGTGCGGGCTGGTGCTGGGTAACCGGCCGATCCGCAGCCGCCACGGCATCCTGCACATGCTCGACGGCATGGCCTGGCTGGCACAGATCGGCATGTTTCTGGTGCTGGGCCTGCTGGTTACACCCCATGACCTGCTGCCGATTGCAATACCGGCACTGGGCCTGGCGCTGTGGATGATTCTGGTGGCACGCCCGCTGTCGGTGATGGTCGGCCTGCTGCCGTTCAAGGCCTTCCATGGCCGCGAAAAAGCCTTTATCGCCTGGGTCGGCCTGCGCGGCGCGGTGCCGATCATCCTCGCCGTGTTCCCGCTGATGGCCGGGCTGCCCAATGCGCAGCTGTACTTCAACCTGGCGTTCTTTATCGTACTGGTCTCGCTGTTGCTGCAAGGCACCAGCCTGCCGTGGGTGGCCAAACTGTTGAAAGTGACGGTTCCGCCTGACCCTGCGCCTATTTCCCGAGCCGCACTGGAGGTGCACGTCACCAGTGAATGGGAGCTGTTCGTCTACCGTCTGGGCGCTGAAAAGTGGTGCATCGGTGCAGCGCTGCGTGAGCTGAAAATGCCTGAAGGCACGCGTATTGCCGCGCTGTTCCGGGGCCAGCAGTTGCTCCACCCGTCCGGCAGTACGACGCTGGAAGTGGGCGACCTGCTCTGTGTGATCGGTCACGAACATGACCTTCCGGCACTGGGCAAACTGTTCAGCCAGGCACCGCAACGTGGCCTGGACCTGCGCTTCTTCGGCGACTTCGTTCTTGAAGGCGATGCACGGCTGGGTGAAGTCGCGGCCCTGTATGGCCTGAAACTCGATGGCATTGACCCCGGAATGCCACTCAGCCAGTTCATCGTGCAGAAGAACCGCGGCGAGCCAGTGGTGGGCGACCAGATTGAATGGAATGGAACTATTTGGACAGTTGCCGTCATGGACGGGAACAAGATCCAGAAAGTGGGCGTCAAATTCCCCGAAGGAACCCGCCCGGGCCCCGGACTGTTCCTTTAAACTGCCAATCCACACGTATCATCATGCGACCGGTGTCTATGTTTTCCCTGCGTTCCATTTGTGCTGCCGCACTGTTTGCGCTTTGCCTGTCCACCTTCCCGGCGCTCGCCGCCGACCCGCCCAGCAGCGATGCCGTGCAGCAAAGCCTCGACAAGATTGCTGATCGCAAGCTGCCTGATGCCGAGCAGAAAGCGCTGCAACAGGTACTCGAGCAAACGTTGGCTTTTCTCGCCAGCAAGAAGGACAGCGAGCAGAAACTCGAAGCGCTCAAGCAACAACGGGCCCAGGCGCCAAAACAGACCTCGGAAAACCAACGCGAGCTGGCCCGCCTGAAAGAAAGCAAAGTGGTACCCGTCGCCCAGCGCTACGGCGGCCTTGATGTGCCACAACTGGAGCAGCTTCTCAGCCAGCGCAGTACCCAGCAAAGCGACCTGCAAAGCGAACTCAACGACGCCAACAGCCTGGCCATCACCGCGCAGACCCGGCCTGAGCGGGCGCAGACTGAAATCAGCGCCAATCAGACGCGTATCCAGCAGATCAACGCCATCCTCAAGAGCGGCAAGGACAATGGCAAGACCCTGAGCGCCGACCAGCGCAATCTGCTCAATGCAGAACTGGCCTCGATCAACGCCCTCAACCTGCTGCGCCGTCAGGAACTGGCCGGTAACAGCCAGTTGCAGGACCTGGGCAATAGCCAGCATGACTTGCTGACCGAAAAGGTCGCGCGCCAGGAACAGGAAATTCAGGACCTGCAGACCCTGATCAACGACAAGCGTCGCGCCCAATCGCAGAAAACGGTCGCCGACCTGTCCCTGGAAGCGCAAAAGTCCGGTGGCAGCAGCCTGCTGGCGACCGAAAGCGCCGCTAACCTCAAACTGTCTGACTACCTGCTGCGCGGCACCGACCGCCTCAACGAGCTGACCCAGCAGAACCTCAAGACCAAGCAGCAACTGGACAACCTGACCCAGACCGATCAAGCCCTCAGCGAGCAGATCAACGTGCTGAGCGGTAGCCTGCTGCTGTCCAAGATTCTCTACAAGCAGAAGCAGGCGTTGCCGCACCTGGAGCTGGACAAGGGCCTGGCCGACGAAATCGCCAACATCCGCCTGTATCAGTTCGACATCAACCAGCAACGCGAACAGATGAGCACGCCGACCGCCTATGTCGAAAAGCTGCTCGCCACTCAACCGCCTGAAAACATTACCCCGCAACTGCGCCGTACGCTGCTGGACCTGGCAATCACCCGCAGCGACTTGCTGGAGCGCCTCAATCGCGAGCTGAGCGCGTTGCTCAACGAGTCCATCACGCTGCAACTGAACCAGAAGCAGCTGACCAGCACCGCTCAGGGACTGCGCGCCACACTCGACGAGCAGATGTTCTGGATCCCCAGCCACAAGCCGCTGGACCTGGAATGGTTTCAAAATATCTGGCCGCGCCTGCAAAAGCAGATCGCCACCCTGCCCTGGACATCCAGCCTGAGCGAGCTGTCAGACGGCCTGACTCAGCGACCGCTGCTGTTCCTGCCCCTGCTGCTGTTGATCGGCGTACTGACCTGGCGGCGCAAGGCGCTGTATCAGAAGCTGAATCGCCTGCATGCCGACATCGGCCACTTCAAACGTGACAGCCAATGGAAGACGCCACTGGCGCTGCTGATCAACGTGCTGCTGGCCATGCCCGTGGCGCTGGGCCTGGCTCTGTGCGGCTATGCGCTGCAGATCGACGCCCGCGGTCAAAACGCCAACCTCGGCGAGGCCTTGCTGCAGATCGCCCTCGCCTGGCTGGTGTTCTATACCGCATATCGCGTGCTCGCCCCGTCAGGTGTTGCGCAACTGCACTTCCGCTGGGAAACGGCGCAGGTCGAGTTCCTGCGTGGCTGGGTGCGTCGCCTCGGGCTGGTCGTTCTGGCCCTGGTGGCCGTGGTGGCCGTCGCCGAGCACCAACCTGCCGCACTGGCCGACGATGTACTGGGGATCGGCGTGGTCCTGACCTGCTACGCGCTGATGACCTGGCTGCTCGCTCGCCTGCTGATCTCGAGCCCCACGCATCACAATGCCTCACTGTTCCGCAAGACTGTCGGTGTGGTGTTCACAGCATTGCCCGTCGCACTCTTTCTGGCCGTGTGCTTTGGCTACTACTACACGGCGCTCAAGCTCAGCGACCGCCTGATCGACACCCTGTACCTGATGATGATCTGGCTGATGGTCGAGGCGACCTTCGTTCGCGGCCTGAGCGTCGCCGCCCGCCGCCTGGCCTACCAGCGTGCACTGGCCAAGCGTCAGGCAGCCCGGGAAAACGGCGACAGCGAAATTCCGGTCGAAGAGCCGAAACTGGACATCGAACAGGTCAACCAGCAGTCGCTGCGTCTGATTCGTCTGGCCTTGCTGGCCGGTTTCGTCGGTGCGCTGTACCTGGTCTGGGCCGAACTGATCACCGTATTCGCCTACCTGGACAACATCATCCTCTACGAATACACCAGCGGCACCGGTGCCAACATGAGCATGGTGCCGATCAGCCTGAGCGACTTCCTCAGCGCTGGGGTGATCATCGTCATCACCTTCGTGCTCGCCGGCAACCTGCCCGGCCTGCTGGAAGTGCTGGTGCTGTCACGCATGAACCTCGCGCAAGGCAGTGCCTACGCAACAACCACGCTGCTGTCGTACACCATCGCCGGTGTCGGCTTCGTGACCACGCTGTCGACGCTGGGCGTGAGCTGGGACAAATTGCAGTGGCTGGTCGCGGCGCTGTCGGTAGGGCTCGGGTTCGGCATGCAGGAGATCTTCGCCAACTTCATCTCCGGCATCATGATCCTCTTCGAACGCCCGGTGCGGATCGGTGACACCATCACCATCGGTGCCCTCTCGGGAACGGTCAGCAAGATCCGCATCCGCGCCACGACCATCACCGACTTCGATCGCAAGGACATCATCGTCCCGAACAAGACCTTCATCACCGGCCAGCTCATCAACTGGTCGCTGACCGACACCGTCACCCGCGTAACGCTCAAGCTGGGCGTCGATTACGGCTCGGACCTGGACCTGGTGCGCTCCCTGCTGCTGCAAGCCGCTAGGGAAAACCCTCGGGTGCTCAAGGAACCAGAGCCCATCGTCTACTTCCTGAACTTCGGCGAAAGCACCCTCGACCACGAACTGCGCATGCACGTCCGCGACCTGGGCGACCGCAACCCGGTGCTGGACGAGATCAACCGCTTCATCAATCGCGAGTTCAAGAAGCAGCACATCAACATCTCGTTCCGCCAGATGGAGATCTACCTCAAGAACACCCAGGGCCTGGAATACAAGCTGGTGCCCGCCGAGCCAAGCGACAAAACCGGTGCGCCCACCGGACAGACGACGTTGCAGCCCGTGAACACTCAAGTCACCCCGGCGACCAAAGACGCGCCAGAGCCGCCGGAGTTGAGGCTGGACTGAGGTTGGGTGTGGAATGACCGGCAGGGCGGCTGTCGGTTGTTCACGGTCTGCAAGCTGGAAGCTATAGCGCTTTGAAGGCCTGTTCAGCTTCAACTTATTGATCCACCCCATCCTATAACAACATTATTTCTGACAATGCATAAGCTGAATCATCAAAAGTGCATCGACGCACTCATCAAGCTTATAAGTTCACCTTGACACACTATACGTTCCTAGGAGGGTGTAGACA
>NZ_LJQT01000085.1:0-248 GCF_001400515.1 Pseudomonas meliae
TACTTCAGATCTTCCCTAGGCGTTTGAGGCATTGCACCAGGAACGTCTGGTGCTGCTTCATGCTGGCTTTCTCCAGTACTACCCCTTGTCGACCTGGCCATCTCCTTCCCTTCATTTCTAACGAGCCAGTGTGCATGCCTTCTGCTTGACCCAAACCCTCGGATTCAATCGTTTAGCTTGCACCTTCGAGCCAACCAATGTTCGCGGCTAAGTCGTCGTGGCGCTCCTTCTAAGGATTCTCCGATCAA
>NZ_LJQT01000298.1:0-2226 GCF_001400515.1 Pseudomonas meliae
TTTGCAGCGCCTCCTTAGGCAAATCAATACGATGTCAGCATCGGTTTTTGTATAGGCCGTGCAACAGCGTGGAGCTTTAAAGGGCGGCATTTTGCGGTAACGTGAACCAGTACGCAAATAGTGGCGCAAGCCGACTGTCGGTTTGTGATCAAACTGTCGGTAATACCGTGAACTTTTGTCTCTGGAGAGAGAGCAATGGCCTATTGGCTGATGAAGTCCGAGCCTGACGAATTCTCGATCAGCGACCTGCAAAAACGGGGTAACGCTCGCTGGGACGGGGTGCGCAACTATCAGGCGCGTAATTTTCTAAGAGCATGGCAGAGGGCGACGAATTCTTTTTCTACCACTCCAGTTGCCCGGAGCCGGGAATCGCCGGCATCGGCAAAATCGCCAAAGCCGCCTATCCGGACCCCACTGCGCTGGACCCCGACAGCCACTATCACGACGCCAAGGCCAGCGCGGATAAAAACCCGTGGAGTGCCATAGACGTCGAGTTTGTGGATATCTTCAAGAGCGTGCTGGGGCTCGGTTATCTGAAGCAACAAAGCCAGCTGGAGCAACTGCCTCTGGTGCAAAAAGGCAGTCGGCTTTCAGTGATGCCCGTTACCGCCGAACAATGGGCGGCGATCCTGGCACTGCGCTGACAAGCGTTATTGAACGATGAAGTTATTGAACAGCAAGTCTTCAACAATCGGCTTGCCTTCTTCATCGTTCATGACGCGCTGCACCTGCTTGAGCGCTTCCTGACGAATGTTTTCCTTCGCCTCGGCACTGCTCATGGAATCAACCGTCTGCTGAGTGAACAACGACACCAGTTGATTACGGATCAAGGCGTCATTGCGCTTCACCGCCGCCTCGGCATCGGCACCCGTTACACGCAACGCGATGTCAGCCTTGTAGACGCGCAGCTTGGGGCCGCCATCCAGCGCGTAGTTGCCCACGAACGGCGGCGTCAGCGAGACATAGGCCGCTTTGGGCGGGCCGCCTTCTTCCTTGGCTTCCTCTTGCGCCATGACAGGCAATGACAAGGCCAGCAATACCAGAATCCACGCTTTCACAGTCCACTCCTTAATACGGTTTGCCACGTAGCTTACAGCTTATGTGTGCTTATCAGGCCGGGCTATGCTTGTTGACCCGAGAACCCACTTAACTCACTTTATCGGCCATTACCGAAAAAGGAATAGCCTAATGAAAGCCCTGTTATGCAAAGCCTTCGGTTCGGCCAGCACGCTGGTGCTTGAAGACGTGCCAGGCCCCGAGATCAAAAAGAACGAAATCCTCCTCGACGTGCACGCCGCAGGGGTCAACTTTCCCGACACGTTGATCATCGAGGGCAAATACCAGTTCAAACCACCCTTCCCTTTCTCGCCGGGTGGTGAGGCAGCAGGCGTGATATCAGCCGTAGGGGAAAAAGTAACCCATCTCAAGCCCGGCGACCGCGTGATGGCGCTCACCGGCTGGGGCAGTTTTGCCGAGCAGGTCGCTGTACCCGGTTACAACGTACTGCCGATACCGACGAGCATGGACTTCACCACCGCTGCGGCGTTCAGCATGACCTACGGCACCTCCATGCATGCGCTCAAACAACGCGCCAACCTGCAAGCGGGCGAAACCCTGCTGGTGCTCGGCGCATCCGGCGGCGTGGGCCTGGCCGCCGTGGAAATTGGTAAAGCCCTCGGCGCACGCGTCATCGTCGCCGCCAGCAGCGCTGAAAAACTTGAAGTCGCCAAAAACGCAGGCGCAGACGAACTGATCAACTACAGCGAAACCAGCCTCAAGGACGAAGTAAAACGCCTCACCAACGGCAACGGCGCCGACGTCATCTACGACCCGGTCGGCGGCGACCTCTTCGACCAGGCCATCCGCGCCATCGCCTGGAACGGCCGCCTGCTGGTCGTCGGCTTCGCCAGCGGCCGCATCCCGGACCTGCCCGTCAACCTGACCCTGCTCAAAGGCGCATCGGTGGTCGGCGTGTTCTGGGGCTCGTTTGCGCAGAGACAACCGCAGGACAATGCGGCGAACTTCAAGCAGCTGAAGGGAAATTGAAGCCGCTGGTGTCGACGGTTTATCCGCTGGAAAAGGCTGGGGAGGCGATTGATTTGTTGGGTGAGCGCAGGGCTGTGGGGAATGTGGTGGTTTTGGTGAATTGATACCTCGAGCCTGTACTATTAAGTAAATCGTTAGTATCAAGTCGAAACTGTTAAGGGGGTGTAGACAAAATCAAGT
>NZ_LJQT01000013.1:0-2040 GCF_001400515.1 Pseudomonas meliae
GAAACCCGGGGCGGTTCAGAACCGTTCGATGGGAATTAGCTAAGGGTAAGCGATATAGACAACCAAAGCTGGTTCCTACAAATACGAGACCGAGTGAAATGAACACGAATAATATTTTCAAACGAGCGCTTGCCGAGGGTCGTCCACAGATAGGCGTATGGTCTACCCTACCCTCGCCATACGTTTCCGAGCTGGTGGCTGGCTCAGGCTATGACTGGATGCTCCTGGATACAGAGCATTCGCCGAGCGACGTCCCTACCATGATGCAGCAACTGCAGGCCGTTGACGCGGCAGGGCTGGCAAGTCCCACGCCTACTTCGGCGGTGGTCAGGCCGGCCTGGAACGATGCGGTTCTCATCAAACGCTATCTCGACATTGGAGCAAAAAACCTTCTGCTTCCGTTTGTGCATGATGCAACAGAAGCAGCCGCAGCAGTGGCAGCTACGCGCTATGCGCCGAGAGGAATGAGAGGGATGGGCGGCGCAACACGGGCATCCAACTTCGGGCGTACCACAGATTACGTCGCCGCAGCGGAAAATGACCTGTGTGTATTAGTGCAGGTTGAGACCGCTGCCGCATTAGACAATATTGAGAAGATCGCTGCAGTCGACGGCATTGATGGGATCTTCATTGGTCCAGCTGATCTGTCTGCAAGCATGGGGTATGCAGACAACCCACGCCACCCCGAAGTCGATGCAGCTATCAATAGTGCAATCGGGCGCATTAGAGCCTGCGGTAAAGCGCCCGGAATTTTGATGACTGACGAGGCACGCGCGAAAGAATGCCTGGGGCTTGGAGCCCTGTTTGTGGCTGTAGCAATCGATTTGCTGGTACTTCGATCCGGGCTGGGTTCTGCCCTCAGTGCATTTAATGGATGTCTCGAGGATCCCACTGCGAGCGTGAAAAGCGCTTACTGATTTGCGCACCAGACCGGCGAGATGCTGTAGTGTCCGCACTGTCGAGCCGACGGCATCGGTCATGTGAAGGGAGGGGCATAACGTTTCCTCCGCTTCGCTTCTAAAAGCGCTCCGTAAGCCTTCGCCTGCTGCCAGACCGCGCGCCTCCTGAAGGTGCTGGACGAAAGCCAGGGATTGATCTGCGACAAACGCTTCATCACGAAGGCCTGCCCATGCTTGGCATGGACGCCGCTGCTAGAGTCAGCGGCCGAACTTACTGGGTGTCAGGACTGCTGTTAGATCTCATATAGCCTCAAACCACGAGCCCTGTTGCGGGGTGCGAGGGGTGCTTTCCACGTTTCATCAAGAATAGGAAGTGCAGCGGTGCGCATTGTTCGTGGCGCATACCTGCTTCCTGCGTTCGACTACCGGGGTCATTCAATCCACCAGTGGCGAAGCGCATGCGAGTTTTTTCTGCACATCCCGGCCCGATCCTAGCCTTCCCGGCGTTATTGCTTATCGTCAGCACCGTTTCGGCGGCTGACATCTGGGTCGTGACCGACGCCCGGCACCCCGTGGCTGGTGCTCAGGCCGCCAGCCGCATCATCAGGCTCGACGCACCGCAGAGCATCGAGGCAGAGTTGTCCGCGAAGCTGCCTGCCGATCCACAGCAGGCCACGGAGGTCGTCCGGCAACGATTGAACGACGGAGGCCAAGCGCTGCAGCAGCGCCTGCGCGACGCCTACCAGGGCGTGACCGATGCCTGGAGCCTGGGCATCACCAGCATCCCGGCCGTGGTCGTCGATCGACGCTTCGTCGTCTACGGCGAAGACAACCTCGACGAGGCCGTGGCACGCATCGCGCGGCATCGCGGGGAGCAGCCATGATTTCCCGTCGCCTGCGGCTTTCAGCCGCCGCCGCGTTGCTGTGCGGGGCCACATCGAGCTTCGCCCTCAACACAGCCACCATCATCGCCTCATCCCTGTCCCCCGACTGCCTGGAGTACCGGGTCGTCGGCATCTGCTACTGGCTCTATTGCTCGTGGGGCGGGTGCACCGTGCGGACATCAATCAAGGTCAGGCATTACGTGCCCGATGCGGTGGTGTCGAGCTACAGCAGCACCGGTCAAAACCCCTGGGTCGAG
>NZ_LJQT01000013.1:2055-4137 GCF_001400515.1 Pseudomonas meliae
GTGATCGGCCACCCCGGAGGTCAGGTGTTCAGCCAGTTCGCCTCGGCGTCCGGCTACATCTGCGAGGGCGCAGGAACCGCGTTCATGCCGTACCTGCTATCCACGCTGGATACGCTGGCCTGGCGCTACAACGTGCCCGAGGCCGTCTATCCCGAATCGTTGGTCCCAGGCATGCGCGAGATCGGCACGCGTAGCGCCTTGAACCTGTGGGGCAACGTCTATCCCCGGGGAGGATTTCTGCATCAGGTCGACGACTACAAAGCCGGCGCGGTAGGTGCCCAGCGAGCGGGCGACGTCGTCACTCGCCGCGGCCAACTGCATGTCTACCAGCCGGTGTTAGCGAGCTCGCGCGACGGCTATTGGCCGGCCGGAGAGCTTGTGGAAAGCGATGCCACCACAGGGAAATGGCAGCAATTGACGCCGCAGCTCTCCAACACGTGCGCCGTCTTCCCCCATGCAGGACCGCTGCCGCGGGCGCGAGAGGGCGATTACGCGTGGGCGCTCTGGCGTCCATATAGCTGCTGCCAGCGCCGCGGCCAGACCTTCCTTGGCAGCACGGATTTCAACTGAGGGCATGACGATGAATTATCCCGACATGACGAAACAGTGTGGCCGCCTGAGTCACACCAGGTCTTTCGTCTCGCTGGCCTGCGCACTGGCCCTTGCTTCCGGACTCGCCTTCGCCCAAAGCGGCGGCTTCCAGAACAGCGGCAGCGTGATCGGCGACGAAGTGATGTACTCGATCGGAGGCGGCAACGCCGTTTCCATGAGCGGCGCTGCCGGCATGCGTTCCCTTGGCGTCGGGATGGGCTGGAACAGCAACCTGATCTGCGGCGATATGTCAATCTCGACGACGATCCAGAACCAGCTCAACGGGCTGACGAACGGATTCCAGAACATCATGTCGTCCGTGATCCAGAACGCGACGAGCGCGGTCGCGTCCCTGCCTGCGTTGATCATTCAGAGGGCTGACCCAGGTTTGTACAATCTGCTGACCAATGGCGTGCTGCAGGCCCGGCTGGACTTTGACCGTTCCAAACTCACCTGCAGGGCCATGGCAGAACGGATGGCCGACGCAGCGGGTGGCCAACTCGGCTGGAACCAGATTGCCGAAGGCATGGCCCTGCGCCAGGCTGTATCGAGCACTGATGCCGTCTCTGCCATCGAGCAGGCCGAGACCAGCCGAGGCAACGACGGCGTTCCATGGGTCGGCGGCAGCAATGCGGGCGGCGCAGGACAGAGCTCGATCAAGGTGGTGGGAGATGTGACGAGGGCCGGTTACAACCTGGTCAACGGCCGCGGCGTGACCGAAACCTCATCGATCGACCCTGCCAGTTGCAACAGCCTGGCCTGCCAGACTTGGTCCTCCCCACAGCAGGCGGTCGAGTGGGCCACCCGTGTGCTGGGCGAACAAGAGCAACGCACTTGCGAAGCCTGCACCAAGACCCAGACCGTGCCCGGCGTGGGCCTGACCCCGCTGATCCAGGAAGAGTACGACACCAAGCTGCAGGTGCTGCAGGAGCTGGTCAGCGGCGCGCGCAACACCACCTTCGAGAACCTGCGCGAAGCAGGCAGCGCCTCGCTGCCGATCACGCGTGGCGTCATCGAAGCGCTTCGCGACGAACCCGATCAGAACATCCTGGCACAGCGCCTGACCTCGGAAGTGGCACTGGCCTCGGTGCTGGAGAAGGCGCTACTGCTGCAACGCACCTTGCTGACCGGCAGGAAGGAACCCAACGTCGCGGCCAACCAGCTGGCGGTGGCCGCCGTCGATCAGGAAAGCAGCACGCTCGACCGCGAGATCCTCAACCTCAAGACCGAGCTCGAACTGCGCCGCGAACTCGCCAACAACTCGCCGATGGCGATCATCCAGCGCCACGGCACCCGCGCGGCAGGCTCGCGGGGCGTCTACGAGGGCGACCCCGTGCCCAACCAGCTCGACCAGTTGCAGCGGACCAATCCGGGAGGCACGCCATGACCCCGGCGTGGCTGCGCCTGCGCTGGCTGTTCAACCGGCGCGTGGCCAGGGCGCTGCTGTGGTCGGTGCTGCTGCTCGCGGCCGCCGTGGCGGCCAACGTCGCA
>NZ_LJQT01000473.1:0-231 GCF_001400515.1 Pseudomonas meliae
AGATGAGCAAAGCGTTCTTGCATCGGGATCCGTTCAGCTGCGTGCTGTGCGGAGCACGGATGGTTTATACCGCAGCCATCGCCGGCCTGACCGTGCAGGGCTTGATCAACAACGCTCAAAGCATCGCGCAATTGAGGTACGTGCCGGCCTGATACGGGAGAGGTGCGTCCAAAATCTGGAAAAGGTACAGAAAAGTCGCTTTCAATCCATTTTTCGGCGTGGGTGATGGGT
>NZ_LJQT01000236.1:0-1890 GCF_001400515.1 Pseudomonas meliae
AAAATTTCTGACAGTCTCAGCAGCTTCGACTATCCTGATCGCTGGGTTTAACATCCTCCTGAAGGTTGTATGCAGTATGAGTTTTCGGCGGTACTGAGCGATCTGAACGATTACTTTTTCTCGGTGACTTACTGCTGCTTAAGGCTTCAAGGAGGATCATCAACTTCCCGACGATCTAGTCGGGGAGTTCATAGCCCTGTGTTCACGCTAGCTGGCTCGACTCCCGATTTTCTCAAACCCCATAGCCGAATAGGGCACAGGCGCGATGGTCAGATTTTGCGTGTAGAGCATGGTTGTACCCACCTCTTTAAAGTCACGAAATTCAATATCGTTTTACTGTGCCTTCGTTGTATGGCCTGATCACAAATAAAATCCTTAGACCACTCGCACGTTCATGGCATGGCTGGCCACACCTTGGCAGCCGCACGCCAGTCGGTGGCCGTGCAGAACCACCGGAATACCGTTCAGCTTTCGGGTGGGGTGGCCTTCGATAAAGGCAAATTCACCGGCATGAAGCGGGCAGGTGGCTTTGTCACCCAGCACGGCTGGAGGCTTGCCGTTGAGGGTGTGGGTGCCTGCCAATTGGCAGGACACCACTCGGCCACCACTGCTGGTGGCGTCGCCCAGACAGACGGGATAACTCACTCTGCAGGTGCCCCGCCGGTTGGCGAGCCAAAGGTGAACGGGTCTGCGCCGCGGTTCTGGCTGTTCTTCGCCTTGCGGGCTTCATCGGGCGGGCGGACCATTTGTACGGTCAGGCTGCCATCGGTGCCGGCGTAGATCACAGCGCTGACGCCGCCATCCTTGTAACTGGCGATGGTTGCCAGATTGATCTCGACCAGCGCACCACTGACCCCGGTATTGCCCAGACGGCGGCCAATGTCGTAGCCCTCTTCGACATTGCCCAGCTCAAGACCGTGGCCGTCCTTGTTCAGGTCGTGGAGGGCGTTGTTCAGAGCGATTTCCGCTTCCGGGTTGTTGGTGCTGTCGTAGAACACCCGTACAGGTTTCTGACCGTCGGGCAAGGTATCCAACGCCTGCACCCATGCGGCTTGCAAGGCTTTGGCTTGCAAAGCAGGTTTCAAGCGCTTGCCGTTTTCATCCTGCATGGGCGCCTTGATCGGGCGATGCAGATAGCCGAGCACTGGAGCAGCGTCGAACTCCTTGACCTGATGCTGACCCCAGCGAATCGGCAGCCACGGGGAAGGCTCGAAGTTGCCAGGGCCGCGATTGCTGATGGTTTTCCAGAGGGTAGGGAGCTGGGCTTGCCAGTAGGCGGTGGACATGGTGCCTGGAGCGTAGGGGCTTTCAATCCCCTTGGCGCTCTCCGCGCTTTCGTACCAGTCTGAAAATGCTTTATCACGGCTCCAATAAAAAGCCCAAAGTTTGCCCAGATCGGTATTTTTGTTTTGATTGTCTTCTTTTTCGCTTATCGCATAAGGACGAATATACCGGTCTACACGATCCGAACGGGTGACAATTAGGCCTGTCATGCTTTCGAACACGGTCGGTACGACCTGAGCATTTTTGGGCAGGCCGGGGGTACCACGTTTACGATAAATATTTCGTGTGACGTCGCCGTCCTGACTTGCGATCAATGCTTGTGGGACCTGCGGATTATCGTTGAAGAACTTGAAAAGTCGCTCAATCATGGCTTGAGCATTGCTCGTGCTCTCATCGTCCTGCCATAGGAATAGCGTGACGCCGAGAGTAGCAGCATTGCGACCGGCGTTGATCAGGTTTGCGGCTCTGTAGGGTTTTTCATATGGATTAGGTGGGCCAAGCGCGAAGACTGGAATCGGCCAATAGGCTACGGATTCAGACGCTGAATGTTTGAAAGCGACTTGTAATTTTATATCTGCGCTGATCTCTTTAGGGAAGCTCCGAGCA
>NZ_LJQT01000426.1:0-1983 GCF_001400515.1 Pseudomonas meliae
TTTGCAGCGCCTCCTTAAGCTCTCGCTCAGCACTTCGTAACATCATAAAGATCACCTTCGAATCATAAACTTTAAACATTAAAAGAAATATTCAAAAACAAATAAATACCCTGATGTATAAAACATGATTCGAGATTTTATATCCAGCCGCTCTAATACTTTATCACTGTAGGAGATGGCTACAGAAATCAGCGGAATATCGTTTACCCCTGAAGGCATAATGAAGAAGAGCAAGGAATATGGCTGGATGATATGCGTGACAACGGGCAACGACCAAGCCTTCATGTGCCTGAGCGCTCAAGCAGCGGAGGCCAAAGAGGCGAAGATCAGGCGCTGCCTGCAAGGCAACATATGAAGAACAGGCGAGTGAANNTGAGCGTCACTCGCCCCGGTCGTTATTTCGACTCAAACATCGAGCGCAACATCCAGGCAGTTTTCTCATGAACCTGCATACGCTGCGTCAACAGATCAGCCGTCGGCTCGTCGCTGACCTTGTCGAGAAGAGGAAAGATACTACGCGCAGTACGGACAACGGCCTCTTGACCCTGAACCAGACTTTTGATCATATCTTCGGCACTTGGCACGCCCTCTTCTTCCTTGATGGAAGACAGGCGAGCATACGTCGAATAAGTGCCAGGAGCAGGGAAGCCCAACGCACGAATACGCTCAGCGATAGAGTCAACTGCCAGTGCCAGTTCGTTATACTGTTCTTCAAACATCAAATGCAGCGTGCGAAACATCGGCCCGCTGACATTCCAGTGAAAGTTGTGAGTCTTGAGGTAAAGCACATAAGTATCCGACAGCAGATGCGACAGACCGTCCACGATCGATTTACGATCCTCTTCACTGATACCAATATCGATTGCCATGTTTCATGCCCTTTTAGTGAGGATTGAAAAGCAGTAAAGACCACTACTCTATCAAGAGAACCCGAATGGCGCAGCTTTCCGTTGGTCGATGCCACAAACCTGCAACGATTCATGGACGTACCAGGGTGCTTTGCGACGCGTCACCACAGGTGCCACGGACAGAAAATTCCTGCACTTCCTCAATAGTCATCAGCAAAACCAGCCTGAACGCTCTGTTTCAACCCCTGTAGCGGCACGGGCTATCAAAGCAGGGCAGGCAGGAGGGCCGTTATTGATTGCTGATTTGAGTAGCATCAGGCTTTGCTGTTAAATACACGACGTGTCGCCAACGAGTTGCCATTCAGCGCTGGCGCATAGGCTGGCCCTGCGCCCGTGCATCACGCCTCATCTTGTTCAGAAGCGTACCGGGCGTTACCAGCTATTTCTTGTAATCCTTCTTGCATGTGAGCTTTTTAAAATGTTGAAAATCGTCCATCTGGTAACGGGAGCAGCAGCCCTGTTGCTCTCTTTCATACCTAGCCTGCGTAGTGAAGCGGTCTCTCTCTACCTGCAAAACCCTGACGCCATCTGCCTGGCATTTCTCGGGCTGCTTAACCTGATACTCGCTCCGGTAATCCCTTACTGGAATCGAGGCCCACGTCATAATCTGCAAAATCTGGTCAGTGCCCTGCTTGTCATTGCGGTAATCGTACAAACGCTGACCTTGCTCGTTCCTCTGCCCGGCATCGCAGGCCAACCGGCAATTCTGGTTAGCCTGAGCATCGCCATCGTGGCCGTCGCCTTGCACCTGGGCGTCAGCTTTTACAGGTCTTACACTCCATCCTCCGCACCTCAAAACCACGACATGGGAAATCGTGATACTGGCACCGTAAAGTGGTTCAACACCTCCAAGGGCTTCGGCTTTATCTCCCGGGATTCCGGCGACGATATTTTTGTGCATTTTCGTGCCATTCGCGGTGAAGGCCATCGCGTACTGGTCGAAGGCCAACGCGTCGAGTTTTCCGTGATGAACCGCGACAAAGGCCTGCAGGCCGAAGACGTTATTGCAGCCCTGCCCCGCCGCTGATTTTTTTCGGGCAACAAAAAACCGCGACCCTCCAAAGGAAGTCGCCAA
>NZ_LJQT01000317.1:0-1365 GCF_001400515.1 Pseudomonas meliae
TTGCAGCGCCTCCTTAAGTCGGCGATGTTTGCAGTTTCTGTAATTTAAGTCGCTTTCTGTTGCTGCAAATCACTACCGCGACCACCCAAACCAGCCTATTATCAAGTGATAGATTTAATAGCAATCACTCGATAGACAGGTGTGTCCATGTCTCTGCCCATAAGCGACTACCATCCGGCCCTGCCCCGGCAGGACGATTTCTGGCAGCATCTGGGTATTCCGGCCCGTGGCACGCGCCTGTACTCGGCGCTGCACGACGGTTTGCCGTATGAAGTATTCGAGCGTCTGGCGCATTACACCGACCTGAACCGCTCGACCCTGGCCGAGCATCTGGGCATCGCTCCCGCCACCTTGCAGCGACGCCTCAAGGTGCGCCGCTTCAATGCCGAGGAAAGCGATCGGCTGTTCCGCCTGGCAGCGGTTTACAAAGCGGCGCTGGACCTGTTCGAAGACGATGCCGAAGCGACCCGTCTGTGGCTGGCCAACCCGGTCTATGGGCTGGGCAATCGCAGGCCGCTGGAAATGCTCGCTACCTCGGCAGAGGCGCAGGCAGTGCTCGACCTGATCGGTCGGCTGGAACACGGTGTCGTGGCGTGATTGCAGTCTATCGACTGGTAAAGCGCAAATGGCTGGCTCAGGCGTTCGACGGTGAAGGCGCCAAGCTCTATGGCGGACGCTGGAACAGCAAAGGCAACGCCTGTGTGTACTGCGCAGGCAGCGAATCGCTGGCGCTGCTGGAAGTGCTGGTGCACCTGGGCAACGCTGGCGTGGCCCGGCATTACGCGATGCTTGAGCTGCAGATTGCCGAAGAGCACATCCTCAATGCACGGCCGGACACCCTGCCCCCCGACTGGCGCGAAGAGCCCGCACCACCGGCAACAGCCTCGTTCGGCGACGACTGGCTTGCCTCGGGTCAGAGCCTGGCACTGGCCGTGCCCAGCGTGATCATCCCGCGTGAGTCCAACTACCTGCTCAACGTCCAGCACCCGGAATTCCTGGCCGTTGTGGCAACGGCCAGGGAGCTGGAGTTTGTGGTTGATCCACGTTTGGGGTGAGTTGGCTGAACGGTTAGCTCGGCTATGGGAGGCTCTTGCTGCCACATGGGTTTAAAGCAATGTACGCCGCGACCAATGCATTCAGCACCTGATGTAACGCCTGAACACTGCGATGGATTATAAAACCGGCAACACTACGTGCGGCCGCTGACCAGTCCTACACCAGCATGCGCTTCAATCGCGTGCCTGAAAGCCTGAACAAAAAAACAATTACCTATAACTATATACCGCACTTCGTGACTATTAATACTACCTAATATCAAGGAGATATCATTCAGCTAATTAAACCTTAAGGGAAACTCTGAAAAAG
>NZ_LJQT01000078.1:0-1213 GCF_001400515.1 Pseudomonas meliae
TAGGGAGGCGCTGCAAAAATAGCCAACTGTCCCCACCCTTGGCACACTAAGTTCCTTCAACCAGCCTCCCTCTCCGTGAGCGTTACGCGCGTGCAGAAGACCTTCTCCGAACTCGAATATACCGGCAAGAAAAAGCAGACTCGCCGAGATCGCTTCCTGGCTGACCTTGAACAGTTGGTGCCCTGGGCCCATCTGGAGGCGCAAGTGGCGCCGTTTTATAGCAACACCGCAGGCAAGCGCGGACGCCCTGCGATAGGGGTGTCGCGCATGTTGCGCATGTACGTCGTGCAGCAGTGTTTCGGTTTCTCCGATGAAGGTTGCGAAGATGCCGTCTACGACAGCCAGGCCATCCGCGGTTTTATGGGTATCGACCTGGGTCGCGAGTCGGCACCAGATGCCACCACCTTGCTGCGTTTTCGCCGCTTGCTGGAAGCCAATCAGCTAACGCGGCTGCTGTTTGAAACGATTAACCAGCATCTGGCCAGCCGGGGGCTGCTGCTCAAGGAAGGCACTATCGTCGACGCTACCCTGATCGCCGCGCCGCCCTCGGTCAAGAACCGAGAAGGCAAGCGTGATCCTGAGATGCATCAGGCCAGGAAAGGCAATCAATGGCACTTTGGGATGAAGGCCCACATTGGTGTAGACGCCACGTCGGGGCTGGTGCACAGCGTAGTAGGGACGGCCGCTAACGTGGCGGATGTCACCCAGGTTGGCCAGTTGCTGCACGGTGACGAAACCTATGTTTCGGGTGACGCTGGATACACCGGTGCGGCCAAGCGACCGGAGCATGCTGAACGGGACGTTATCTGGTCGATTGCAGCACGGCCAAGCAGTTACAAGCAGCACGGCGAAGGCAGCGTGCTGTATCGGGTCAAGCGTAAAATTGAATATGCCAAGGCGCAACTGCGTGCCAAGGTCGAGCACCCCTTCCAGGTAATCAAGGTGCGCTTCAATCATCGCAAGGTTCGCTACCGTGGGCTGGAAAAGAATACAGCGCAGTTGTTCAGTTTGTTTGGGTTGGCCAATCTGATGCTGGCCAAGCGGTATTTGCAACAGGCGGCAGGATAAATCCGTCTGAAAGGCGGGACTGGCCCGCCAATCAGCAAAAGGAGGGCAGAAATCTGCCCGAGAAACGCAAAACAAGGCCGGCAGGTTGAAAAAAACCGGCTTGGAAATGAAGACGGTGCGAACGGGTTAATTGTTCAGCGTCTCC
>NZ_LJQT01000455.1:0-1452 GCF_001400515.1 Pseudomonas meliae
AACCCGGGGCGGTTCAAATCGTTCTAAAAGCCTGTTCACACTTGAAACTCCATATAAAAAGCGTGAGTCGGTTTAAGCCTTTTCATGTTGCCAGAGCCCAAGGCGCTGACTTTTCGCCCTCGGAAATATGCAAGGCTACCCTTTCAGTTGAAATGGGTCGTAAAACCAAAACCATGAAGACGGTTCAACAAAATCCACCTGAGATAGCCTATCGACGGAACGATGGCGACAGTTTCACGTATCGCTGCAAACTGGAGGGTGAGCGAGTCATTTGGAGAACATTCCTGAGCGATACCGGCGAATGGGGTCGCTGGCGTCAGCAATATTCCGAAGGGGATGCGATGACAACCTACAGCGTCTCGAATGGGAAGCTGACGATCATGAACGATCAAACAGACACTGAAACATTCAGGAAAAGTGATTTTTGATCAGCCAATACCGATGCAAAAAAGCCCGGNNCTGGCGCTGAGGCCGGGCCTTCTGATCATCAATTTCTTATCTGCGCAGGCCTTGCAGAGTAAGCACGGGCAACGTCTCGCTGGAAACTTACACCCTACCCTTCACGTCCGTCTCCTCACTCTTCAGACTCGGACGCATCAAAATCAACATCAAACGCTTGATAAAATGCCATTGGCGATTCAGCGACGATCCAGAGAAGAAGAATGACGTGATGCCCTTTTTTATTTTTGGGCAATTCTGCAGAATGCTCTTCTGTCGGCTGGAGCGCATCGCGGTGCTGGCTGAACGGCTTAAGAGGAGAAATTTCTTTATGGAAAGGCTGTTCATCAAAATGATTTCGTGTCAGTCGAGTGCTTTCATTCCAGCCATCTTTGGTGATAAACCAGCGATAACCGCGTGTCACGTGAGGCGCTTCATAACGCCATTTAACGCTGAGTGTATCGCCGCCCTTCTTAATCAGGCGAGGCCAGCCTGTAACTTTCTTACCGTTCTTTTTTTCAAGCGCTTGCGTAAGCTCTGTATCGGTGTAATTCAAACAGTCGCGCTCATCAGTCCAGCCTGCACTCACTATCAGTCCATCTACTGGCGGGGCAGCACTATCAACATCGCCATCTGCATACTCGTCTGAGCGAGGAAAATCGTGTGCAGGGCCTTCTAATTTATCAGGGAAGTTTTTGCCGCTGTCCATTCCGTGCAGATGCCACTCCAGTACCATCCCCTGATCCATGGCATACGAGCCCCGCGATTCAGGCTCAATAACCCTACCGTGTCTGGGTTGCTTACTATCAGATTCACTCATTTCCATATCCTCAATTGTTGAATCAGGCATACCTTGCCTGTTGCACAATTGAAGACCTGCTTCCATGGGCCGGATAGCTAGCAGTACAGCCAGTAGATTTTTCTGTGAAAACCTGAAACGTGAGGGCTGGTGAGCTGCCCAGCCCCGCCACCGTTGCTCTACGTGCACGCAGCACTTAAGGATTCTCCGATCAA
>NZ_LJQT01000223.1:0-123 GCF_001400515.1 Pseudomonas meliae
TGAACCATTCATGGCCTGTCAGACACGCGTGCGTGACCAGGGCAAACGTGAGCACACCAAGCACATGCTGCGCCTGCGCCATGCGAGCCAGATCCTGGACCAGGAAGCCAACGAAATCATCCT
>NZ_LJQT01000223.1:219-863 GCF_001400515.1 Pseudomonas meliae
ATGACGTGATCGAAGGCGCCTTCGAAGTGTTGAAGCATTTCGAACAGATCGACCACATAACCGCTGACATGAAGCATCAACAATTAGACCAGGACGAGCAAGAGGCTTTTGCATTGGCTGCCCTGGCGTATCGCTACGATCCGGCAGAAGGACCTGCGCCTGTTACCCCTTCCCAGTTGCTCATGCCACGCCGTCGGGAGGACCGTAGCAGCGACCTTTGGACCACCTTCAATCGAGTCCAGGAAAACACCATCAAAGGCGGTTTGACAGGGCGCAACAAGCAAGGCCGACGCACGACAACGAGGGCAGTTAATGGCATTGATCAGGATGTGAAATTGAATCGCGCACTGTGGGTGCTCGCACAGGCTCTGCAAAGCCGTCAGCTCGCGGCCTAATCTCAAGCCCGGACATGATCTGTCCGGGCACACAACACCCTAACGGAGGAGAACACCATGGGCCCCTATATCGTAACCTGGACTATGTACAGCGAAAACCCCGGCGACCATAAGGCAGCCGCCCAAGAAGTAGCGGAGCGGTATTTTCAAGAACGGATTGCAGCAGGAGAGCCCGATACGGCTTGTACGTTCGTTGTAACAAACAGCAAAGGCGAATCGAAACAAATCGACTTAGGGAGGCGCTGCAAA
>NZ_LJQT01000446.1:0-13271 GCF_001400515.1 Pseudomonas meliae
AAAATTTCTGACAGTCTCCGAACAGGCGATGCAAGCGGTTACGTACCAGTAGTAGCCGGTTTCCATGCCGATGCTCTTGAACCACAGTGCGATGTATTCCGCAGTACCACCGAAAATCGACACCGTCAGTGCATACGGCAGGCCGACACCCAGCGCACGGATCTCGGTCGGAAACAGCTCGGCCTTGACCACTGCGTTGATCGATGTGTAACCGCTGACGATGATCAGCGCCGCCATGATCAGGAAGAACGCGCCCCACCAGGTCTGAATGGTATGCAGCGTGGTCAGGATCGGTACGGTACACAGCGTTCCCAGTACGCCAAACGCAATCAGGATCGGACGCCGCCCGACCTTGTCGGACAGGGCGCCAATCACCGGCTGCAACAGCATGAACAGAAACAGCGTCGCGGCTGATATCGAGGTCGAGTCGGTGATGCTCATGCCGACGGTGTTGACCAGATACTTCTGCATATACGTGGTGTAGGTATAGAAAGCCAGGGTCCCGCCCATCGTCAGACCGACTACGGTCATCAGTTCCTTGGGATGACGCATCAATGTGCGCATCAGGCTTTCCTTGGCCTTTTCCTTTTTCTTGCGGGTGAACGACTCGGTTTCTTCCATGCCACGACGCAGAAACAGCGCGACGACTGCACACAGGGCACCGATGACAAACGGGATACGCCAGCCCCAGGCATACAGTTGCTCGGTGGTCAGCGTCTGCTGCAGCACGATCAACACGCCCAGCGCGATGAGTTGGCCGGAAATCAGCGTGACGTACTGGAAGCTGGAAAAGAAGCCGCGACGTTCCTTGGTGGCCATTTCGCTGAGGTAGGTAGCCGAGGTGCCATATTCACCCCCGACAGACAGGCCCTGCAGTAGTCGGGCGAACACCAGCAGGATCGGGGCACCGACGCCGATGCTCTCATAGCCCGGGGTCAGGGCAATGATCAGCGAGCCGAAACACATCAGCAGCACCGATGCCATCAGCGCAGCCTTGCGCCCCTTGTAGTCAGCGTAAAGCCCCATCAGCCAGCCACCGATAGGCCGCATCAGAAAGCCGACGGCAAAAATCGCGGCCGTGTTGAGTAACTGTGCGGTGGTGTCGCCCTTGGGGAAGAACGCTTTGGCGAAGTACAGCGAGAAAGCGGCGTAGACGTACCAGTCGTACCACTCGACCATGTTACCGACCGAGCCGCTGAAAATGGATTTTAAACGGCTTGAAGTGGTTTTTTGGCCGGCAGCAGTAGCAGCCGACCCACGGGAGGCGGGATTGGAAGTTTCCATGGTGTTCCTTGTTTTTCATTATTTTTGGAAGGAGGCATTGGCTGCCCTGCCTGTGACATAGCAGGAGCTGTGCCACACCATGAGAGCTTGTTCTAGAGCGGTTGCGAGATTTTGATGAGCGAGAATCCGCTTATCTGTACAAAATAGATAAGCGGATTCTTGCCGATGGGTGCTCAAGCGAGGTTAGTGACCGCGTGCCGGCCCGAACACAATCACGCCCACGACGAAAGCGAGCATCAGACCCAGAACGATCATGATTGCCTTGAAGGTATTTCTGACGCAGAAGGCTTTTACGCTATCCCAGCCTCCGGTTCTGATGGAGATGGCGTCCTGAAAACCTGAAATCCGGTAGGGCGACAGCACGATCCATAGCAGCAGGACAGCGCCATACAGCGCTGCCAGTACGGGCCCTTTCTGTACACAGAATAGCCTAGCGTGACGATCGGAATACCGTGGCGCAGCGCCAGCGCCTGATAACCGGGCCAGCTCAGGTAATCGGGCAGCAAGCGCGCACTCCAGCGCGTATCCACCGGCTTGATACGCTCAGCGAAAGGGCGCCAGAACGACATGAATATATGGATGACAAGCAAGAGGAAAATCGGCGCGGTCAGCGCAAGGCCAGCTATTTCGTACCAAGTGGCGTTGCTGCCGGAAGGGTCCAGTGATGCCGTCGTGAAGATCGTCAATACGCCGAAAAAATAGGCCCTGAGATTGATATTGGATGACACCTGCTCAGGCAATTTACGCCAGGATTGTACGTCGGCGTCCGGGAATTCTTGTATGGCATCCGGGAATCGGTGAGTGAGGTCGGACGCCAGTTTTTCGCAGGCTTGCCACAGCTCTTGATTACCGTGCCTTGCCAGTCGCAGCCTTTCATCCTGGGGTGGTGGTTGCAGAAGAAGACGCGCAGCCATGGTCTCGGGACTGTCTTGTGAGGCTTCGAGCAGTTTCTGCTGACGTGCGACGAATGCCTTCTTTTCACAACGCTGGACCAGATTCATCCACAGGGAAAGCGGCCCTGCATACACGTCATGTTTCTGATCCCAGGCAAAAAGGCTGCTCACGCGTTCGAACAGGGCAGGGGACCAGTCATGGTTGTTGAGCAGCAGTGTCATGGTCCACTGTTCAAGTTGCTCCTGGCGATCAAATGATGTCAGCCATGGCTGCTGCCGGAGTGCCTTGAGCGTATCGAGAAAGGCACGTTCCTCGTTGTTTTCGAGCATGGCATGAAATGACTCAAGCGAGCTGTCCAGCAGTGCCTGAGTCAGCCGATGCGCCTGATGAGTCCTGAGCTGTACCTTTTGCCAGGGTGTCAGCCAATGCAGTTGTTCGACGGCGGCCTTGATCAGCGCCTGATTGTCCTCCGGGTCCAGCAGGCAACGCCGGGCCAGATGTTGCTGGAAGAGCTCATCGCAGCCTTGATCCTGGGCTATCTGACGTTGTGAGTGCAGGTTTTCCGGTGTGGTCTGACTGGCTTGCTCATACCAGCTCAACTCTACTGCCGGTCGGGCAGGAGGCTCGGCCATGTCGAATGCCGGGTGTACCTGTCGATGGTCCGGTCGGACTACCAATACAGGCTCATCAAGGGGCAGCGATTCGAGGGGCTGGCCAGCATTTGACCAGACGTCACTGCCCTCATCATCGTCTTCGGCACGATTTCTTGCCCAGTCCAGCGCCTGCTCGTAAGCATCGCGCAGCGCCTGAAAGGCAGCCGGGTTGTCGTCGGGACGCGTGGTTTTCAACAGCCTGGCGTATTGGCGCTTGATGCTGCGCTCGTCGGCATCATGGCCCAGATCCAGTACGCTCCAGCAATCCATTGCCGTCACCATTCACCTCGTTCGAAACGGTCTGCTTCCTGTTCAAGCTGTTTGCGCAGTTCATTGATCTGCCGGTCATCCTGGGTTTCCAGCACGCGCTGGAATTGTGCAGCCCAGACTCCGATGGTTTCACGTGCCTCGCCCAGATACTCCTGATAGAGCCGTTCCAGACGTGCTGTCAGGTGAGTGTTGACCTGTTGTTCGCGAGGATGAACCTTGAGTGCTTCCAGCACCTTGAGTCGTTCACGGATTTCGGCGGGTGTCATGACTCCGGGGTTGTTCTCGATAACCAGCTTGTGATTTTCGCCGGTCATCTGGATCCGCACGTCGGCCTCCAGCAGGCCGTTGTTGTCGTATGTGAAACGCACGTCCAGTTCGACCTCGCCAGCCTTGGCTTTCGGCACGGGAATATTCAGCTCGCCCAGCGCGATGTTGTCTTTGACCAGGCGGCTTTCACCTTGAAAAATCCGCAGCAGAACGTGCTCCTGATTATCGGCAACCGTGTTTACGGTACGCACCCGGCTGACCGGTACCACGCTGTTGCGTTCGATGATCGGAAGGTAATGCCCGGACTGATAGCCGTTGAACACGTATTGTGTGGTTTCGATACCCAGGGTGTAGGGGCACACGTCGGTCAAAACGACTTCTTCCAGCGCCGCATCGCGCTGTTTGAGTGCTGCCTGAATTGCAGCACCCTGCGCGACAACCTCATCCGGGTTGAGTGTGATGGCCGGAAAACGGCCGAACATCCCCGCGGCCAGTTTGCGGATCAGCGGCATACGTGTAGTGCCGCCCACCAGCAGGATTTCGTCCAGATCTGCGACGCGAATTTTCGCATCGCGCAAGGCTCGCTCGATAGGCGCGCGCAGGCGGGCCAGCAGAGGCGCAAACAGATCATTCATCTGCTCTTGCGTGATTGTCTTGCGCCATTCGCGGTCGGCATGGCGCAGCACGAAATCGACACTGTTTTCCTGGCCCAGCGCCTTGCGCACGCGCTCGGCTTCACGTCGTAGCGAAGGCGTTACCAGTTCCTTGCCGGGGAAGTCCTGCTCATCTCGGTGCAGGGTCAGAAAGTGCTCGACCAGCAGGCGGTCAAAATCTTCACCCCCCAGAAAGTTGTCGCCCGCGCTGGCACGCACTTCCATCACGCCGTCGAAGAGTTCGAGGATCGAGATGTCGAACGTGCCGCCACCCAGGTCGAAGACCAGAAACGAGGTTTCGCCTTCCTTCTGATGAAGTCCATAGGCCAGGGCTGCTGCTGTCGGCTCGTTGATGAGCTTCTCGACCTTGAGGCCGGCCAGCTCACCGGCAATGCGCGTTGCTTTACGCTGAGCGTCACTGAAGTACGCCGGAACGCTGATCACCGCCTCGGTGACAGGCTCGCCAAACGCGCGCTCGACGTCGGCTTTAAGACTCTTGAGTACCAGCGAGGACAACTCTTCCGGACGATAGGTGGCAGATCCCAGGCGAATCTCCTGAGCGCTGCCCATATAACGTTTGAATAGCGCCGTGGTTTTTTCCGGGTGAGTTTGCAGACGTTCGCGCGCCGCCTTGCCGACCAGAATCTGCCCTTCGTCATCCAGTCCGACAACGCTTGGAGTCAGCGTCTCTCCCAACGCATTGGTAACCAGCTCGCTGCTGCCGTCGCGCCAGACAGCCACCAGGCTGTTGGTGGTGCCCAGGTCAATACCGACGATCATCTCAAAAATGCTCCCTGCTCAAGGATTGTTGCAATGTTTTGCGTGATTCTGAATCAAGGCAACCGGTGTTGTCTTCGTTTTATGCGTCGGGAATACCTGGTTGCGTCCTGCCTCAGGATGCCTTTGCGGGATTATTGTTCCCCGGTACGGCTCACCGCCCTGTGCAGGATCGCCGCCAGATCTTCTCTGGAATAGGGCTTTTGCAACAGGTCGAAGCGGTGTGCCTCGTCCTTGGCGATCGTCGCAAATTCAGTGCTGTAACCGGTGGTGAGGACGACCGGCATCCAGGGGTAACACGCCTCGATTTCGGCAGACAGTTCCAGCCCGCTCATGCCGGGCATCGCGATATCCGAGAACACCACATGAAAGTTTTCCGGGTTACCGGACAATTCATGCAGCGCTTCGGCGGCACTTTTGACCCATAGCACCTGAAAGCCAAGCTGCTCAAGCATCGGTCGGGTAAAAGTGCCGATGTCCTGATTGTCCTCGACCATCAAAACGCACAGACCGGGCAACGCGATGGGCGCGTAATGCTTGTCTTGCGCGACGACTTCGTGATTTTTTGCACTCGGCAGGCACAGCGTGAAGCAGCTGCCTCTGCCCAGTTCGCTTTCAACCAGCACTTCGCCGCCCGATTGTTTGGCGAAGCCGAATACCTGCGACAACCCCAGCCCTGTACCCTGTCCCACGCTTTTGGTGGTGTAGAACGGTTCAAAGATCAGGCCCAGTTTTTCTTTGGCGATACCCGCGCCGGGATCGGTCAGCGACACCGTCACATAATCGCCATCGCTGAGTGAGGCGGGCTGATCGGCAGTGGGGCAGGCAGCGCATTCAACTTTTATGCTGAGTCGGCCTGCGCCCGACATTGCATCGCGGGCGTTAACCACCATGTTGACCAGCGCAGTGTCGAACTGGCTGCCATCGGCGAAGATAAAGCACGGCTCGGCAGGCAGGTCGATGTTCACCTGAATGCGTGCGCCGGTGAGCGTATCCATCATCTCGCCAATACGCGCTACGCTCTTGCAGACATCGAACACTTCCGGCTGCAAGGCCTGACGGCGGGCAAAGGCCAGCAACTGACCGGTCAAGCGAGCCGCCCGGTCTACCGTACTGGAAATCGCCTCGACGTACTTCACACGGCGATGCTCTTCAAGGTTAGGTGCCTTCAACAGGTCGCTGCAGGAGCGGATCACCGTCAACAGGTTATTGAAGTCGTGCGCCACACCGCCAGTGAGTTGGCCGATAGCCTCCAGTTTCTGCGCTTGATGCAAGGCGTCCTGGGACAGCCGCAACGCTTCATTGGCTTCTTCTTCGGCCTGAATGTCACGGCCGACGGCATGGATGAATTGTTTGTCCGGTACGGCAGTCCACGAGATGGTCCGGTACGAACCATCCAGGTGGCGATAGCGATTCTTGAAGTGAGGAATGGTCTGGCCATTTTCCAGTCCGCTCATGGCGGCCAGCGTACTGTCCACGTTTTCGGGGTGCACCAGCCCCAGGAACTGGCTGTCGAGCAGTTGTTCTGCCGACCAGCCGAGAGCTTGAGTCCAGGCCGGATTGACTGCCGAGATAATGCCGTCGAACTGCGCCACCAGCATCAGGTCAGTCGACAGGCGCCAGATGCGATCACGATCACGGGTGCGCTCAATCACGCGCTGCTCGAGCGTTTCGTTGAGAGACATCAGCGCTTGTTCAGCGTCTCGGAGCTGGGTCATGTCACGGGACACACACAGGATTTTCTCCGGCTTGCCGTCCTTGCCGAAAATCGGGCTGACTTGCACATGCCACCACTTGACTGTGCCCGTCAGAGTTTTCGCCGATCCCATGAAACTGGCGTTCTGACCCGCGCGGGCCGCTTCGACAGCCGCGATGGCGTCCAGATTGCCTTGGTCCTGCCAGAAATCGGGCCAGGGGCAGCCGCGAATCGCATTGAAATCGCTGACTTCCATGATCTGCTGGCCGCCTTCGCTCATGAAGGTCAGGCGCGAATCGAGGTCCAGCACCTTGATGCAATCATTGATGCTCGACAGAACACGGTCGGTAAACGCTTCGTTTTCATTTTGCCGGACCTGGGCAATGACTTGGGAGGTGGTTTCATTGACCCGGCAGAACACGCCCTCGATCAGGCCGTTATCGCCGTAGAGCGGCGAATAGGAAAGGGACCACCAGGTTTGCTCGGGCCTGCCGTTGCGCACAATGGTGCGCTGAATATCGTCAGACCGGCGGCTGTGTCCACCAAGCGCCTGCTCAGCCAGTGGGCGCACGGCCTCCCAGGCATCACCCCACACCGAGGCAATGGGTTGTCCTTGTGCCTGCTCTGCTGCAACGGGCAAAACCTGGGAATAGGCGTCATTGAAGAACAGGACAAAGTCCGCCCCCCAAAGCAGGTACATGCTGTCAGGGCAACTGAGCATCAGGTTCATTGATGACAGTAACGCTGCAGGCCATGCTTGCTTCGGTCCCAGCGCAGACGTCGACCAGTCTGTCTCTCGGATAAGCCGGCCCATATCGCCGCCTCCCAGTGGGAGGTCGAGGGGAGTATTCACGGTAGAAAATGCCCCAACTTTCGGACTGCCAATGTGAGCTTGAATAGCTAGGCGGGAATGATGTCATTATGCCTTGAAACTATCCAGCCATCACGGCCTTACATAGCCGGGACAGTATGCAGACCCGGCAGCGCGGGAAATGTTCGGTTATCGCCGGAAGAAGCCATACAGGATGTGCGCAGCCATCAGTTCATGAACATTTCCCGTACCAGAGCATGGCGCTGCATTTTCTCGTTCAGCGTCCGTCGCGGCAGTTGCAGCTCGTTGAGCACAGCCTTGATATCACCTTTGTGACGGGCCAGCGAAGCGCGCAGGCATTGTGCTTCGAAGGCTTCCTGGCGTGCTGCCAGAGAGTGTCCCTGCAATTGAGTATCGGGCTGCGGCGAGGTGAGTTCCAGGCCCAGCGCCTGCCGCTCAGCCGCATTGGCCAGCTCGCGTACGTTGCCAGGCCAGTCATGGCTGAGCAACTGACTCAGGCGTGCGGCGCTCAGGGCGGGCGATTCGCGGCCCATACGCTCGGCGGCGGCTCGGGCGAAGTGGCTGAACAGTTGCGCGATGTCTTCAAGGCGTTCGCGCAACGGCGGCAGGCGCAGCTCGGCAACGTTCAGGCGATAGGCCAGATCTTCACGGAAGCGCCCGGCGCGGGCCTCTTCAAGCAGGTCCGGTTTGGTCGCAGCAATGATCCGCAAGTTGACATCAATACTCTGATTCGAGCCCAACCGTTCAAGGCGCTTGTCTTGCAGAACGCGTAGCAGCTTGACCTGTTGCGCCATGGGCATGCTCTCTATTTCGTCAAGAAACACGGTGCCGCCGTCGGCATACTCCAGTCTGCCGATACGTTTGCCCTGTGCACCGGTAAACGCGCCGCTTTCGTGCCCGAACAACTCGGCTTCGAACAGATGTTCCGGGATGGCCGCGCAATTAAGCGCGACAAAAGGTTTGCCGGCGCGCGGCCCGAAGTCGTGCAGGCAGCGAGCGACCAATTCCTTGCCACTGCCGGTTTCCCCCCGAATGATTACATTGACCGGCAGTTGCGCGAGCTCAAGCACCTGGCGGCGCAAGGTCTGCAGGCTGGGCGACACGCCGAGCAGCGTGGCGTCCAGTCGGGTTCTGGCATCGGCCTGTTCATGCAGACGGCGGTTTTCCAGCACCAGTTGGCGTTTCTCCAGCGCGCGCCGCAGGTTGCTGATCAGCGTTTCAGGGCTGAAGGGCTTTTCCAGAAAATCATAGGCACCTTCGCGCATCGCCTCTACAGCCATTGGCACATCACCATGGCCGGTCAGCAGGATGACCGGCAGGTCCGGGTCCATGCCTTGCAGGCGGCTTAGCAGTTCCAGACCACTCATGCCCGGCATGCGTACGTCGGTCAGCACCACACCGGGGAAATGTTCCGGCAGTTTTGCCAGGCACTCCTCGGCACGGGCGAAGACTTGCACCTCAAACCCCGACAGCGTCAGCCATTGCTCGACGGCTTGCCGAATGGGAGCCTCGTCGTCTACCACGATGACCGCGTTCAACATGTCGGGTCAGGTCTCCAGAAAGTCATTGGGCAGGCTGAACCAGAACACAGCACCTTCGGCATGATTTTGCGCCGTCAGTTGCCCGCCCAGTTCGTGAATGATGGCGTAGGACACGGCCAGACCAAGGCCCAGACCATCGCCCACAGGTTTGGTGGTGAAAAACGGATCGAAAATACTGGCCAGGTTTTCTCCGGCGATCCCCGTTCCGTTGTCTTTGACGCTGAGCCGCCATTGTTTGTCGATGGCGTCGATACGCACGTCAAGGCGTCTGGACGGGCACTCGCGCATGGCATCGAGCGCATTGCGCAGCAGATTTATCAGCACCTGCTCCAGACGTATGGCATCGCCACGCACCCAGGCGGGACGTGAAAGATGCAGCACGCAGTCGATGTGCTCCTCGCGCAGGCGCGGGTCGAGCAACAGCAAGGCCTGATCGACTACCGTGGCCAGGTCCAGTCTTTCGCGCAAACCGCTGGGGCTCTTGCGGGCAAAGGTCTTCAGGTGGCTGGTCAAGGCGGCCATACGTGTCAGTTGTTGATCGACTGGAACCAGCGCTTTGCAGGCTTCATCGATTCGGCCCTGATCCAGCAGCAGTCGCACGGTCGCCAGTTGCATGCGCTGGGCAGTCAGCGGCTGGTTGATTTCGTGGGCCAGCGCTGCCGACATCTGCCCCAGTGCCGCTAGTTTGGCCGACTGCACCAGACCGTCCTGCGCGGTTTGCAGATCACGGGTGCGCTCCTGCACCAGACGCTCCAGTTCGTCCCGGTTGCGCTCCCGTAATCGCGCCAGTCGCCAGCGCTGATAGAGAAACAGCGCCAGAAATACCAGTGCCAGCCAGATACCCGCTGCGGCGAGGCCCGCATTGCGAATGTCCTCGCTGGACGTAGGTGGCTTGCGCAACAGGTGCAAGGTCCAGTTTTCATCGGGCAGCGGCAGCGACTGCCAGAGATAATCCGTGGTGCCATCCGGGCCTTCTACACGGCTCAAATGACTGTTTTTGCCGAAGCTGTCCATGACCCGACTGCGCAGCGGGGAAAGTACCTTCTTGTCGTATTGGCGAGTGCGCAGCAGGTCGGCACGGTCCTCTACAGAAATAGGCAGCAGTTCCCGATAGCGCCAGCCCGATTGATTGGCAATGAAAACGATGCCTTTTTCGTCGCTGACCAATAGCAGGTCGTCACCTTGGCCCCACTCCTGCTCAAGGTCTGGAAACTCCAGCTTCACGACCATCGCACCGATGAAGGCACCCGTATCGTTCACCACCGCACTGGACAAGAAGTACCCAGGGATTCCGGTGGTCACACCGACCGCGTAAAAGCGCCCGGTACCCTGAGCCCGTGTTTGCAGAAAGTAGGGGCGAAAGCCGTAGTTGTGGCCGACATAGCTGTTGGGTGCGCGCCAATTGCTCGCGCTGATTGCCAGACCGTGCAGGTCGAGCAATTCAAGCGTCGATGAATGCGCCGTATTGTTGATTTTTTCCAGCTTGAGATTGAGCGCGTTCTGCACGTCAGCGGCTACCGGACCGCTCAACGCCGCACGTATCCCCGGGTCCAGTGCCAGAACAGAGGGCAGGGCGCGATAACGTTCGATCAGGGTATGCAGGGTATTGGCATACAGTGCCAGTTGCCCTTCGGCACGCACCGCATCTTCTGATAGCGCGTGACGCTGGGCCTGATGCATCGCAAGCCCGGCGCACAGCACCGCACCGGCCATAATCAGCAGCATGTACAGGGTAATGCGCCAGTAACGATGCTTGAGCGTCATGTTGCGACCTGATCGGACTCCGCTGGCGCGTTTGCAGATCAATGCCTGCGAACGCGCCATGGACGAGCGTTACAACAAATTGAAGGTCGCTTCTTTCACGGTCTGCGAGTCCAGGCCGATCATGACCTTGAATTCACCAGGTTCCGCAGCGTACTTGAGCTCGCTATTGTAGAACTTGAGGTCGTTTTCACTGAGCGTGAAGTTAACGACTTTTTCCTCGCCAGGCTCAAGCATCACTTTTTCGAAGTTCTTCAGTTCTTTCACCGGGCGACTGATCGACGCAGCCACATCATGCAGATACAACTGCACCACGGTCGCGCCTGCAACCTTGCCGGTGTTTTTCACGGTTACGCTGGCAGTGAGCTTGCCTTTGCGCGTCATGCTGGCGTCAGACAGCTTGATGTCCGAGACGTCGAACTGCGTATAGCTCAGACCGTAACCGAACGGAAACAGCGGGCCATTGGGCTCCTCGAAATAGTGCGAGGTATAGTTGCCCGGCTTGTCTTCATGATACGGACGGCCGGTATTCAAGTGTGCATAGTAGACCGGCAGTTGACCGATCGAGCGCGGGAACGACATGGCCAGCTTGCCCGACGGGTTGTAGTCGCCGAACAGTACATCCGCCACCGCGTTGCCACCTTCAGTGCCCGGGAACCAGGTTTCGAGCATGGCATCGGCCTGTTCCTGCTCGTCGACCAGTACCAGGGGACGGCCATTCATCAATACCAGCACCAGTGGTTTACCCGTGGCCTTGAGTGCCTTGATCAGGTCACGCTGCTTGCCCGGAATGTTCAGGCTGCTGCGGCTGGCCGACTCATGGGACATACCGCGCGACTCGCCTACCACGGCAACAATCACATCAGCCTGCTCGGCGACCTTGACCGCTTCGTCGATCATTTCCTGCGCTGGACGCGGGTCGACCTCGACTTCCTTCTCGATGAAGTTCAGATAGTTGAGGATGTGCTCGTTGTCACTGACGTTGGCACCACGGGCGTAAACCAGTTTGGCCTTGTCGCCGACCGCGTTGGCCAGTCCTTCATACACAGTGACCGACTGATTGGCACGGCCCGCTGCCGACCAGCTGCCGAGCATGTCGAGGTGGCTTTGAGCCAATCCACCAATAACCGCGATGGTGCCTTGTTTCTTCAACGGCAGCGTGTCGTTCTGGTTCTTCAGCAGCACCAGTGTCTTGCGCGCAACATCGCGAGCCTCGGCACGGTGCAGGCGGTCGTCGGAATAGGTGTCTGCCGGGTCATCGGCAGCGACGCCGATTCGGCCGTAAGGGGCGGCGAACAGGCCCATGTCGTATTTTGCCCCAAGTACCTCACGCACGGCGCTGTCGATTTCCTTCATGGAAACCTCGCCGTCCTTGACCAGCCCGGGCAACTGCTCGCCATAGGCCACGTCGTTCATGCTCAGATCGACGCCAGCCTTGATCGCCAGCTTGGCGGCCTCGCGAAAGTCCTTGGCCACGCCGTGGTCGATCAGTTCCTTGATCGCGCCATGGTCGCTGATGGTCACGCCCTTGAAGCCCCAGTCCTTGCGCAGCAGATCCTGCATCAGCCATTTGTTGGCGGTCGACGGGACACCATTGATCGAGTTGAGCGCAACCATCACGCCGCCAGCTCCTGCATCGATGCCAGCCTTGTAGGGCGGCAGGTAGTCCTGATACATGCGCGTCATGCTCATGTCCACGGTGTTGTAGTCGCGTCCGCCTTCGACCGCGCCATACAGAGCGAAGTGCTTGACGGCAGCCATGATGCTGTCATTGGCTGCGATGTTCTTGCCCTGGAAAGACCGGACCATCACATCGGAAATGCGTGACACCAGGTAGGTGTCCTCGCCAAAGCCTTCGGAGCTGCGGCCCCAGCGTGGATCGCGGGAAATATCGACCATGGGCGCGAATGTCATGTCGATACTGTCAGCACTTGCCTCTTTAGCCGAAACCCGGCCCATCAGTGCGACGGCGTCCATGTCCCAGCTGGCGGCCATGCCCAGGCTGATCGGGAAAATCGTACGATGACCGTGAACCACGTCGTAGGCAAAAAACATCGGAATTTTCAGACGGCTTTTGGCGACAGCAGCTTCCTGCAGCGGACGATTTTCCGAACGGGTAACGGAGTTGAACGTGCCGCCGATTCTTCCGGCAGCAATTTCCTTGAGAATTTGCGGCTGTGGCATGTCGGCGCTGATGCTGATCAAACGCAACTGGCCGATCTTTTCGTCCAGGGTCATTTGTTTCATGAGTTTGCCGATGAAGGCATTCTTGGCTTGAAGCGTTGTATTGTCCGTGGCGGCGGCGCTTTGGGCCATCACCGACTGACTGGCCATCCCGACCAGCAAACCTAATAAACACAGCTTATTCATGAATGATTTCTCAAGGCTTTTGTCAGCAACTCGCGTTTAATGTCCGACAGCCAGTTTTTGGGTTATGGACCTTTGGCGTTATGGTTCGTACAGGGCGCAAGGATAGTTGCCATCCGCTTCACTGTACGAAGTCCCCCCAAGGTGTGTACGAAAATGGTGGTTTGATTGATTTTTGTACAAACCCTGTTCGATCAATTATTGACCGCATCAGGCGTTGGCGATGGATTATGCCGGGGAACTTGTGTTTTGGCTAAGGAAACTCTGAAAAAGACT
>NZ_LJQT01000351.1:0-441 GCF_001400515.1 Pseudomonas meliae
GCCGTGGTAGCTGACGAGGTGCGTGCGCTGGCCAGCAAGACACAAAGCTCGACGGGCGATATCCAGGAACACATCATCGCCCTGCAACGTGGAGCGAAAGAGGCGGTCGCCGCCATCGGCATCGCCGGACGCCAGGCCAAGGAAGGGCTGGAAGTATTACGTGACAGCGCCAAACGCCAGCAGACCGTGCAGGCGTCCGTCGAGCAGGTGCATGCTGCCATCGGTCTGGCAACCAAGGCGTCTGTACATCAGGCTGAAGGCGCGCAGGCCGTTCGCGGTCGGGTCGAGTGATTCACGCACAGGCCGAGCGTGCTGCCGAGGCGGTGGTCGAGACGACTGCTAGCGGCAAGGTACTCAGCGGGCTGGCTGCGCAGTTGAAGGCGAGCCTGGGGCAGTTTCGGGCTTGAGCATCATGCAGCGCTGCAAATGTGGCGCTGCCAG
>NZ_LJQT01000351.1:450-10878 GCF_001400515.1 Pseudomonas meliae
GAAAATGCAAAAACCCGCTTTCGCGGGTTTTTGTGAGGCTTGAGACTGTTGTAGTCTCTTGCCTGAATTGGTGCCCAGAAGAAGACTCGAACTTCCACGACCTTGCGGTCACCAGCACCTGAAGCTGGCGTGTCTACCAATTTCACCATCTGGGCAGTATCGGAAGGCTTCAACCTGCCGATGGCGCGCACTATACGGAGCGCTTTTTAGGCTGTAAACCCCGGCGATGAAAAAAGTCGAAAAAAATCGCGGGCGGTGTGTTTCGGGTCTTGCAGCGTGGTCGGGGAGGCTTTTTGTCGAGTGGTTTGAGCGTGAAATTTCCCGTTTCATGAGGTCTATGCCAAACTAACCCCTATATATACAAGGTGAAAACTATCTAATGGCCGATTGGCAGTCCCTCGATCCCGAGGCCGCTCGTGAAGCGGAAAAATACGAAAACCCTATTCCCAGCCGTGAGCTGATCTTGCAGCACCTTGCCGAGCGCGGTTCGCCGGCCAGTCGCGAGCAACTGGTCGAAGAATTCGGCCTGACCACCGAAGATCAATTCGAGGCTCTGCGCCGCCGCCTTCGGGCAATGGAGCGTGATGCCCAGTTGATCTATACCCGTCGTGGCACGTATGCACCGGTAGACAAGCTTGACCTTATTCTGGGTCGCATCTCCGGGCACCGTGACGGTTTCGGTTTTCTGGTTCCAGATGACGGTTCCGATGACCTGTTCATGAGCCCGGCGCAGATGCGTCTGGTGTTCGACGGTGACCGGGCGCTGGCGCGCGTTTCCGGCCTTGACCGTCGCGGTCGTCGCGAAGGCGTTATTGTCGAAGTCATCTCGCGTGCTCACGAAACCATTGTTGGTCGCTACTTCGAAGAGAGTGGCATTGGTTTTGTTGTACCCGATAACCCGAAAATCCAGCAGGAAGTGCTGGTAACACCGGGCCGCAACAATAATGCGAAGATCGGCCAGTTCGTCGAGGTGAAAATCACCCACTGGCCAACGCCGCGCTTCCAGCCGCAGGGTGATGTGGTCGAAGTGGTCGGCAACTACATGGCGCCGGGCATGGAAATCGATGTTGCGTTACGCACTTACGATATTCCGCACGTGTGGCCTGAGGCTGTACTCAAGGAAGCTGCGAAGCTCAAGCCGGAAGTAGAAGAGAAGGACAAGGAAAATCGCGTAGACCTGCGCCACCTGCCTTTCGTGACCATCGATGGCGAAGACGCTCGCGACTTCGATGATGCGGTTTATTGCGAAGCCAAGCCGGGTAAACTGCGCTTGTTCTCCGGTGGCTGGAAGCTCTACGTGGCCATTGCCGACGTATCGAGCTACGTGAAAATCGGCTCGGCGCTGGATGCTGAATCCCAGGTTCGCGGCAACTCGGTGTACTTCCCCGAGCGCGTCGTGCCCATGCTGCCTGAGCAATTGTCCAACGGCCTGTGCTCGCTGAACCCGCACGTCGATCGTCTGGCCATGGTTTGCGAGATGACCATCTCCAAGACCGGCGAGATGACTGACTACGTATTCTACGAAGGCATCATCCACTCCCACGCTCGCCTGACCTATAACAAGGTCAGCATGATCCTGGAACAGCCGAAAACGGCTGAAGCCAAAAGCCTTCGTGGCGAATACGGCGACGTGGTTCCGCACCTCAAGCAGCTTTACGCCATGTACAAGGTGTTGCTGGGGGCGCGTCATGTGCGCGGTGCGATCGATTTCGAAACTCAGGAAACCCGGATCATCTTCGGTTCCGAGCGCAAGATCGCCGAAATCCGTCCGACCACTCGCAACGATGCTCACAAGCTGATCGAAGAGTGCATGCTGGCCGCCAACGTGGCCACCGCGCAGTTCTTGAAGAAGCACGAAATTCCCGCGTTGTACCGCGTCCATGATGGTCCGCCGCCAGAGCGTCTGGAAAAACTGCGTGCATTCCTGGGTGAGCTGGGTCTGACGCTGCACAAAGGCAAGGAAGGTCCGACACCGAAGGATTATCAGGCGCTGCTTGAAACCGTTCGTGACCGCCCGGATTACCACCTGATTCAGACCGTCATGCTGCGTTCGTTGAGCCAGGCCGTTTACAGCTCGGACAACAACGGCCACTTCGGTCTGAATTACGAAGCGTATACGCACTTCACCTCGCCGATCCGTCGTTATCCGGATCTGCTGACGCACCGTGCTATTCGCAGCGTTATCCGCTCCAAGCAGGATACTCCACACGTACGTCTTGCCGGTGCTGCAACGATTCCGAAGGCGCGTATCTACCCGTACGACGACGCGCTGCTCGATCAGTTGGGCGAACAATGCTCAATGAGCGAGCGCCGTGCCGACGAGGCTACGCGCGACGTGGTCAACTGGCTCAAGTGCGAGTACATGAAAGATCGCGTGGGCGAGTCATTCCCGGGCGTGATCACGGCGGTAACCGGCTTTGGCCTGTTCGTCGAGCTGACTGACATCTACGTCGAAGGTCTGGTCCACGTCACGGCTCTGCCGGGTGATTACTACCATTTCGACCCCCTGCATCACCGCCTTGCCGGCGAGCGTACCGGACGTAATTTCCGTCTGGGCGACAGCGTCGAAGTGCGCGTCATGCGTGTTGATCTGGATGAGCGCAAGATCGACTTCGAGATTTCCGAAACCGCAGCGGCTGCAACGCCGGCTGGTCGCAAGCGTCGTGGTCATGACACTGCGCCGCCTGCCGCCACTACAACGACGGAAAAGGAAAAGGCGCCTGCCAAGTCCGGTCGCCGTAGCGCTTCTGCCAAGGAGAGCAGTACCGAAGCGTATCGCCCGAGCGATGCGGCGGCGAAAAACGCAGAAGTGCGTAAAAGCCGCGAGCTGAAAAAAGCCCTTCTGGCAGACGCGAAGGGTGGTAGCAAGGCGTCGTCGGGAAAGTCTGACAGGTCGGGCTCTGCTCCTTCGTCGAGCAAGCCGGCCAGTAAACACCGTAAAGGTCCGTCAAAATCGGGCTCCGCGCCAACCGCGAAAAGCGGTGGCGCTCGTAAACCCAAGGCCAAGTCATGAGTCAGCTGGAAAAAATCTACGGCGTTCACGCCGTAGAAGCGTTACTTCGTCATCACCCGAAACGCGTCAAGCACATCTGGCTGGCCGAGGGTCGTAACGACCCTCGCGTACAGACGCTGGTGGTGCTGGCGGGTGAGAATCGCGTGACCATCGGTCAGGCGGAACGCCGCGAAATGGATGCCTGGGTCGAAGGCGTGCATCAGGGTGTGGTGGCCGATGTGAGTCCGAGTCAGGTCTGGGGCGAGGCAATGCTCGACGAGCTACTCGACCGCAGCGAAGGTTCGCCGTTGCTGCTGGTGCTTGATGGTGTGACCGATCCGCACAACCTCGGCGCCTGTCTGCGTACCGCCGATGCGGCAGGTGCGCTGGCCGTGATCGTGCCCAAGGACAAGTCTGCGACCTTGACGCCAGCCGTGCGCAAAGTCGCCTGCGGTGCGGCCGAAGTCATCCCGCTGGTGGCTGTGACCAATCTGGCGCGCACGCTGGAAAAGCTTCAGCAGCGCGGCTTGTGGGTTGTCGGTACGGCAGGCGAGGCCGAGGTCGAGTTGTATCAGCAGGATCTGACCGGCCCGACCATCATCATCATGGGCGCGGAAGGCAAGGGCATGCGTCGCCTGACCCGCGAGCACTGCGATTATCTGGTACGTCTGCCGATGGCGGGCAGTGTCAGCAGTCTCAACGTGTCGGTCGCGACCGGCGTGTGTCTGTTTGAAGCGCTGCGTCAGCGCAGTGTCAAGGCTGCCGGCAAAAAGGCCTGATTTCGGCGCCTGGCCAGAGTGAGCAGGTCGCGCCATGCGATCTGCTCATTAATTCACCAATTGCCTTGCGCCTCCCTCGACCCTTCTCTACAATTGCGCCCCTTGCTGTCACGGCAGGCGCGCATGTGCCTGTCCCTGAGCAAGACCAACAGTGTCATTCACTCCTTGTCTGACCGCTTTTGAGCGGCAGGCTACAACCCGTAAGGAGCATTCATGCGTCATTACGAAATTATCTTTTTGGTCCACCCGGATCAAAGCGAGCAAGTCGGCGGCATGGTAGAGCGTTACACCAAGCTGATCGAAGAAGACGGCGGCAAAATCCACCGTCTGGAAGATTGGGGCCGTCGTCAACTGGCTTACGCAATCAACAATGTTCACAAGGCTCACTACGTGATGCTGAACGTTGAGTGCACTGGCAAGGCTCTGGCCGAGCTGGAAGACAACTTCCGTTACAACGATGCTGTGATCCGTAACCTGGTCATCCGTCGCGACGAAGCCGTAACTGGCCAGTCCGAGATGCTCAAGGCCGAAGAGAACCGCAGTGAGCGCCGTGAGCGTCGTGACCGTCCTGAGCACTCCGACAGCGCCGATGGCGATGACGGCGACAACAGCGACGTTAGCGATAACGCTGACGAGTAATCCACGGACCTTTTGAGGAGCCAATTACATGGCACGTTTCTTCCGTCGTCGTAAATTCTGCCGCTTCACCGCTGAAGACGTCAAAGAGATCGATTACAAAGATCTCAACACTCTGAAAGCCTACGTATCCGAGACCGGCAAAATCGTTCCAAGCCGTATCACTGGTACCAAAGCACGTTATCAGCGTCAGCTGGCCACCGCTATCAAGCGTGCCCGCTTCCTGGCCCTGCTGGCCTACACCGACAGCCACGGTCGCTGAGACCAGGTAGTCGACAAAACGTAACAAAGGATAGAAAGCATGCGTGCCCTGGCTGAATTCATCATGCGCGGCCGTATGCAGGCCACTCTCGTAGTGGCTGGATGTGCGGCATTGCCGCTGTTGTTCTGGTTGAGTGCTGCCGCAGGGTGCCTTGTGCTTCTGCGACGCGGGTTCAGTGATGCCGTTGGCGTCCTGTCCTGGGCTCTGCTGCCGGCTTTGGTCTGGTGGTATTTCGGCGAACCTCGTACAGCCATGGTGCTGGCCGGTTCGCTGAGTTTGGCAATGGTTTTGCGTGCCAGCGAGTCCTGGGTCCGCGTGCTGCTGGTCAGCGTGGCGTTGGGCGTGGTGTATGCAGTAATTCTGGGCACGGTTTTTCGCGAACCTCTGGAAGCAATGTCGCAGGAGCTGCAAAAGCATCTGCCGACAATGCTGGCCGGGCTCTACGAGCAGTTGAACGTAGAAGAGCGAGCGCGTCTGGGGGCACTGATTGCACCCGTCCTGAATGGCCTGATAGCGGCTGTGCTGCAAATCGTCAGTGTGCTGTGCCTGATTCTTGGGCGGTACTGGCAAGCGATGTTGTACAACCCTGGTGGTTTCGGGCGTGAATTTCGCGCTGTGAAACTCCCGCTGGTGCCTGCGTTGGCGCTGTTGGTGTGCATGCTGGTGGGGCCGAATTTCGGTCCGCAGATAGCAATGCTTACACCGCTTTGCAGCGTACCGCTGGTGTTTGCGGGGCTGGCTCTGATCCACGGTCTGGTTGCTGAAAAGCGGCTTTCCCGGTTCTGGCTGGTAGGGATGTACATAACGCTGCTGGTGTTCATGCAACTGATCTATCCGTTGCTCGTGGTAATTGCCATTGTCGACAGCCTGATTGATTTTCGCGGTCGCCGGAGTTCGAAAGATTCCGGCAATGGTCCTGCGAACGGTGAAGGTTAAAAGTTAAGAGGATTTCCACATGCAACTGATCCTTCTGGAAAAAGTCGCCAACCTGGGCAACCTGGGCGACAAAGTAAACGTTAAGGCCGGCTACGGTCGTAACTACCTGCTGCCTTACGGCAAAGCAACCGCTGCAACCGCTGCCAACGTGGCTGCGTTTGAAGAGCGTCGTGCAGAGCTGGAAAAACTGGCTGCAGACAAGAAAGCATCTGCCGAAACTCGCGCTGCCCAACTGGCTGAGCTGGAAGTGACTATCACTGCCACCGCTGGTGACGAAGGCAAGCTGTTCGGTTCGATCGGTACGCACGACATCGCTGATGCACTGACCGCCTCCGGCGTTGAAGTTGCAAAAAGCGAAGTTCGTCTGCCGAACGGCACTATCCGCAACGTTGGCGAATACGACGTAGCCGTGCACCTGCACAGCGACGTAGAAGCGACCGTACGCGTTGTCGTAGTGGCTGCTTAAGCAATACGTAATCGTCTGGCGGCATTGCTGCCAGAGGATTAACATCGGGCACGATCCTGTTCACAGGTCGTGCCCTTTGTCTTTGTGCCATCCCCATTCTGCAAACCTCGAATTGAAGTGGCCATGAACGATATTTCCACCCCCGAGCAATACGATCTGCAAACCGCTGCCCTGAAGGTGCCGCCACATTCCATCGAGGCCGAACAGGCCGTGCTCGGTGGTTTGATGCTGGATAACAACGCCTGGGAGCGGGTGCTCGATCAAGTTTCCGATGGTGATTTCTATCGACATGACCACCGCCTGATATTCCGCGCCATCGCCCGTTTGGCCGACCAGAACAGCCCGATTGACGTGGTCACCCTGGCTGAACAGCTGGACAAGGAAGGACAGACCTCGCAAGTAGGCGGCCTGGGCTACCTCAGTGAGCTGGCGAAAAACACGCCTTCTGTCGCCAACATCAAGGCCTACGCGCAGATTGTCCGGGCACGTGCCACATTGCGGCAATTGATCGGCATCAGCACCGAAATTGCCGACAGTGCGTTCAACCCGGAAGGCCGTACCGCCGAAGAAATTCTTGACGAGGCTGAGCGGCAGATCTTCCAGATCGCCGAAGCGCGCCCCAAGACGGGCGGCCCGGTCAGCGTCAACGACCTGCTGACCAAGGCCATCGACCGTATCGATACCTTGTTCAACAGTGATAACGCCATTACCGGCCTGTCTACCGGGTATACCGACCTCGACGAAAAGACCAGCGGAATGCAGCCCGCCGACCTTATTATCGTTGCCGGACGTCCGTCGATGGGTAAAACCACGTTTGCCATGAACCTTGTCGAGAACGCGGTGCTGCGCAGTGACAAGGTGGTTCTGGTCTACTCGCTGGAGATGCCAGGTGAGTCGCTGATCATGCGGATGTTGTCGTCGCTGGGGCGTATCGACCAGACCAAGGTGCGCGCGGGTCAGCTCGACGACGATGACTGGCCGCGGCTGACGTCTGCGGTCAATCTGCTCAATGATCGCAAGCTGTTCATCGATGACACTGCCGGTATCAGCCCGTCCGAAATGCGTGCGCGTACACGGCGAATCGTACGTGAGCACGGCGATATCGCCATGATCATGATCGACTACCTGCAATTGATGCAGATTCCCGGATCGAGCGGTGACAACCGGACCAACGAAATTTCCGAGATTTCGCGCTCGCTGAAAGCGCTGGCCAAGGAATTCAACTGCCCGGTCATTGCCCTGTCGCAGCTCAACCGCTCCCTGGAGCAGCGGCCGAACAAGCGTCCGATCAACTCCGACCTTCGGGAATCCGGAGCGATCGAGCAGGACGCCGACGTGATCATGTTCGTCTACCGGGACGAGGTGTATCACCCGGAAACCGAGCATAAAGGCATTGCCGAGATCATCATCGGCAAGCAGCGTAACGGGCCGATCGGCACCACGCGCCTCGCATTCATCGGCAAATACACACGTTTCGAGAACCTGGCACCGGGCAGTTACAACTTCGACGACGATTGACCCGAGGTCAGGCTCATCAAATCCGACCACTGTCGTCGGGTTTGATCAAAAAATGTGCTATATTCCGCGCCCGCGATTTTTCCAACGTGCAAACGTAGGTCCTGAACATGCAAGCAGCCAAGCCGTTATTTGACTATCCCAAGTACTGGGCCGAATGTTTCGGACCAGCACCTTTCCTGCCCATGAGCCGGGAAGAGATGGATCTGCTTGGCTGGGATTCCTGCGACATCATCATCGTTACCGGTGATGCGTACGTCGATCACCCGTCTTTCGGCATGGCGATCATCGGCCGTCTGCTTAAGTCCCAGGGCTTTCGGGTCGGGATCATTGCGCAGCCAAACTGGCAGTCCAAAGACGACTTCATGAAGCTCGGCGAGCCGAACCTGTTCTTCGGTGTCGCTGCAGGCAACATGGACTCGATGATCAACCGCTATACCGCGGACAAGAAAATTCGCTCCGATGACGCTTATACCCCTGGCGGCATGGCCGGCAAGCGTCCGGATCGCGCAAGTCTGGTCTACAGCCAGCGCTGCAAGGAAGCTTACAAGCATGTGCCTATCGTGCTGGGCGGCATCGAAGCTTCCCTGCGTCGTATTGCCCACTATGACTATTGGCAGGACAAGGTTCGCAACTCGATCCTGATCGATGCCTGCGCCGACGTCCTGCTGTACGGCAACGCCGAGCGTGCGATTGTCGAAGTCGCTCAGCGCCTGTCCTACGGCCACAAGATCGAAGACATCACCGATGTGCGCGGCACCGCGTTCATTCGTCGCGACACGCCGCAGGGCTGGTACGAAGTCGATTCGACGCGTATTGACCGTCCGGGCAAGGTCGACAAGATCATCAACCCGTACGTCAACACCCAGGACACGCAGGCCTGCGCCATCGAGCAGGAAAAAGGCAACGTCGAGGACCCCAACGAAGCCAAGGTGGTGCAGATTCTTGCCAGCCCGCGCATGACCCGGGACAAGACGGTCATCCGCTTGCCATCGGTGGAAAAAGTCCGCAACGACAGCCGTGCTGTATGCCCACGCCAACCGCGTCCTGCACCTTGAAACCAACCCTGGCAACGCCCGTGCGTTGGTGCAGAAGCATGGAGAGGTCGACGTCTGGTTCAACCCGCCGCCCATTCCGATGACCACGGAAGAAATGGACTACGTGTTTGGCATGCCTTACGCGCGCGTCCCGCATCCTGCGTACGGCAAGGAAAAGATCCCGGCGTACGACATGATCCGTTTCTCGGTGAATATCATGCGTGGCTGCTTCGGCGGCTGCACCTTCTGCTCGATTACCGAGCATGAAGGGCGGATCATTCAGAACCGCTCCGAAGAGTCGATCATTCGCGAAATCGAAGAGATCCGCGACAAGGTGCCGGGCTTTACCGGGGTCATTTCCGACCTGGGCGGGCCGACCGCGAACATGTATCGCATCGCCTGCAAAAGCCCGGAGATCGAGTCGGCCTGCCGCAAGCCGTCCTGCGTGTTCCCCGGCATCTGCCCGAACCTGAACACCGATCACTCATCGCTGATTCAGCTGTATCGCAGCGCCTGCGCCCTGCCGGGCGTGAAGAAAATCCTGATCGCCTCTGGCCTGCGCTACGACCTGGCGGTCGAGTCGCCGGAGTATGTCAAAGAGCTGGTAACGCACCACGTGGGTGGTTACCTGAAGATCGCCCCGGAACACACCGAGGAAGGTCCGCTCAACCAGATGATGAAGCCGGGCATTGGCAGCTACGACAAGTTCAAGCGCATGTTCGAGAAGTACACCAAGGAAGCCGGCAAGGAGCAGTACCTGATTCCTTACTTCATCGCCGCACACCCCGGCACCACCGATGAAGACATGATGAACCTGGCGCTGTGGCTCAAGGGCAATGGCTTCCGCGCGGATCAGGTGCAGGCGTTCTACCCGTCGCCAATGGCCACTGCCACGGCCATGTACCACTCCGGCAAGAACCCGTTGCGCAAGGTCACCTACAAGAGCGACGCAGTCACGATTGTGAAGAGTGAAGCGCAGCGTCGTCTGCACAAGGCCTTCCTGCGCTATCACGACCCTAAAGGCTGGCCGATGTTGCGCGAGGCCCTTGAACGCATGGGCCGTGCCGATCTGATCGGGCCTGGCAAGGATCAGCTGATCCCGTTGCATCAGCCGGCGACCGACAGCTATCAAAGTGCGCGCCGCAAGAACTCGACGCCAGCCGGCAGCCACAAGGTTGCCAGGAACGCGAAGACTACGCTGATCCAGACCCAGCATACTGGCCTGCCACCGCGTGGCAGCGATGGCAGCAGGCCGTGGGACAAACGCGAAGAGGCCAAGGCCGCCGCAATGGCGCGCAACAAGCAGGCCGCCAAGGAGCGCATGGATGCAGCCAAGGGTGGCAAGGGCAAAGGCGGCAAGCCAGCCCGCAAGCCTGTAGTGCCTCGCTGATAGCTATGGGCCGTAGGTACGCTTGTACCTGCTGCTGGGCTGTTCTTCAGGTCAGGTAGCCTTTTGCTCTTCAGCTTGAGGCTCCTGCGTGCCCATACTGGCGATCAGTCTGCGACTGTAACCCTTGCCTACGTTTATCGCCAAAAACTTCCAGGTGACGTGCTTCACGACGAATTGCGAGACGCCAGTCAATACTTTCCCCGTCACGTCAGGGGCTGGCCTGATATTGATCGAGGTGGTACCTCTGAGTGTAATGCGCGTTTTCATGAGCAATTTCGAAACATGAACTTTGCCAACTCGGGCTATCAGCTTTTTGCCTAAACGCGTGGCGACCTTTGCAGTACCTGCAAGCAGCTTTCCGGCGAAGCCACCGTACGGAATCATGTAGACCGTCAGCCCTAGGAGGGTGTAGACA
>NZ_LJQT01000073.1:0-2039 GCF_001400515.1 Pseudomonas meliae
AATGGGCTTTTTCAGAGGATACCTAATTATGCCCTCAGCAGTTCAACCCGTGGTTTTTCCAAAAAGGGGGTGTAAGCCTGAACCCAAGAAAATTCCGTCGGAAAACATCACCAGAGTGGTTCCAGGCTGCTTGTGCTACTCGATACGGTTTTCCGTACATATTTGGCCGCTCAATCAAGCCGTTTTCGGCTTGGCGGCGTCGCTGCCGGAAAACAACTGTTTGGCGTTAATCCGCACCCGTACTGGCTTCCCAACCATGACGGAAATTTCTGGGATTCCGGCTTACAACCCCGGTTTGCACGTTGAGGCCGTGTCGATTGCAGGTCGTTACAGGTATGTATCCAGGCGTTCAGTAGCAATTTTTGGCTCTCACGCGCTGGCTACGAGCTTATTCACGCTGGTGATTTTCTTGTTCCAGACCATTTCGTAATGGTTTGATTGGATAATCGAATCAACATGTCGAGGGGTAGTCAGCGCCCAACAGGTATCGCCAGGCGAGCGAACGGAGCGATAGCGCAGACCCGAAGCTTTGGCCTTCCTCACTTCGCGGCCTAGCGCTCTTGAGGCGCTGTAATCGTTTGGAGCATAGATTGCGTCCGTCAGAGACAGCACAGTTGCGTCCAGTACACCCACCTCGTCGAATTCGCAGGTCAGACCACGGAATACGAAACGCTCGTAGTTCAGCCCTTGCACTTTGCTCCAGTACATTTCTTGGTGATGGCGTACTTCGGCGATGGCCGTATCCATGGAGGCAGCCAGGTAAAGCATGCCGAACGAGCCATCGCTGAAGCGGGAGCCGTCAGGGTTCACGTGTGTGAACGGCGCGGTGGCGTAGGAGCAGCCAGTGATGCCGAAAGGTATTTCGCTGCGAGGGATCAGGTTGAGGTCGCCTACCTCGTTCTGCAGACGGGGATTCGTCAGGGCCTGAACTTGGTAAAGGATATCGAACTCGTCAGCGCTGGCCACGTCATCGAACAAAGCGATCGGAGGAAACTTGGAGTTCACCAAGCGGTATGACTTGATGCTCCCTCCCCCGCGCAGCACATTCAGATCAGCAGCGCTTACCATTGGGCACCTCGCAACACGTCAATGCGACGGAAAGTCTCGTACAGGTTGATGAATGAGCCTGTGGACATGATTTCCAGCGGGGCTCTGCCATCAAAAAATTCGTTGTCGTTGGCCATTCGTGGAAAGCCATAGACGTTTTCTGGGTTGTCGAAGATTGTTCTCAGCGCACCATGTACGTTCAGGATAAGGCTGATACGTGCAATTTGATCATTATCCAGGCTCACGGAGCGACCTTGATCCTTGGCGCGCGAGTAGGTGCTGCGTGATATACGAAGGGTGTTCTCGATATCCTTATGTGTCGCTTTCCATCGCCCCATGATCGTCACTGCGGTGCGTAGTGCCACCGCGCCAGCATCCTTGGTGGATGGTGCACGTACAATAGTCGTTTGGCTCATGTTCACCACTCCCAGTTTATGGTCTGTAGATTACAATATACGTCAATCTGATCTACAGATAAATTCGGGTAGTGGTTTTCCAGTTCGGTTTGCTCTGTGGCTGTCCAAAACGAATTGATGCATAGGTGTAACGGCTTGCAATCCCGGCTTACAACCCCTGTTAGTGTTCTTTTGGTACCTGGATGAAGCCATCAGCAATACCTTGGGCCAGCAACTCCATCATTTTCGCGAAACGAAAAAATCCTGGATATTGCAGGCAGATGTAGTCCATTTGGATTTTGGATGAGCTGTCGAATACCTGTTTGAAAGCCATCATATAGTCATAGCAGCCCTGAAGTAGCTGGCTATCGCCACTTTCTGTCGATGGAAATCGGCTGGCATAATCATGGACTACCTTCGCCAGCTGGTGTTGCTCTGCGGATAAATCGAGCATGTTTGTGCCTAATGAAAAGGGTTTGATACTGTTGACCGAGAGACTGAAAATACTTCAGCAAGGTCACTGACGGGCACTGGACCAAGGCAGCGCCTCAGACATCTGCCTTAGCCGCCAGGTACCGCGACCAAACACGTTTTACC
>NZ_LJQT01000091.1:0-5788 GCF_001400515.1 Pseudomonas meliae
GTCTACACCCTCCTAGAGCTCTGCAGCTCGTCCACTATGTGATCACAGCCTAGCTCAGAATTTTTCAAAATCCACCCGAACACGGCGCCTGCCATTCAAATGAGGGTAACTATTTTGATACGGGAGCGTTTCGAACAGGTGCAGGGATCGGTCTGGCAGGCTGAGCCTTGGGGTAGAGACCCGTTTGTGCGAGCGTATCGAGCCTGGCCCGTGCACGGAACGCGTATTCGCTCTCTGGATACTGAGTCATCAGGAATTGATAGGTCTGCGCAGCGTCGACATACAGTTTCTGCCGCTCCAGGCACTGGCCACGCAGCATCGACACTTCCGGCTGAACATAACGGCGCGAACGGCTTTGACGCTCGACCTTGGAAAGATCCAGCATGACCCGGTCACAATCACCTTCCTGATAGGCACGGTAAGCGTGATCGAGGTTGGAATTCATCGCCCAGCGGGTGCAACCGCTGAGCGCAGTCAGTAATACAACAATCGTTACAATACGCATGGGACTCTCCTGTTCTCTGCCCTGTATCGGCGTCACAGCCTGTTTCTTCAAGTAAATCGCACACCGACCGTCAGCCGATTGCCCTCCCTGACAGCAACACGGTAGTGCAAAGGAACAATGACTAAAGACCCAGACAGGAGTAGCCTCTCGCTGCGCTTCAATTAAGGAGTTTGTGCATGACCGTTCGCCGCACCAAAATCGTCGCCACACTTGGCCCTGCCAGCAACTCGCCGGAAGTCATCGAACAACTGATCCTTTCGGGTCTGGACGTTGCTCGTCTGAACTTCTCTCACGGTACTCCGGATGAGCACAAGGCACGCGCCAAACTGATCCGCGAAATCGCCGCCAGACACGGGCGCTTCGTCGCTCTGCTGGGCGACCTGCAGGGTCCTAAAATTCGTATCGCAAAGTTCACCGACAAGCGAATCGAGCTGAAGGTCGGTGACAAGTTCACCTTCTCCACCGCTCATCCGCTGACCAGTGGCAACCAGCAAATCGTGGGTATCGACTACCCGGATCTGGTCAAGGATTGCGGCGTAGGCGACGAGCTGCTGCTCGACGACGGTCGCGTAGTCATGCGCGTCGACACCCAGACGGCTGACGAACTGCATTGCACCGTGCTGATCGGCGGTCCGCTGTCCGATCACAAGGGCATCAACCGTCGCGGCGGTGGCCTGACGGCTCCGGCACTGACCGAGAAAGACAAGCAGGACATCAAGCTCGCTGCCGAAATGGACCTGGATTACCTGGCCGTTTCCTTCCCGCGCGATGCCGCCGACATGGAATACGCTCGCCAGTTGCGCGACGAATCCGGCGGTACAGCCTGGCTGGTGGCCAAGATCGAACGCGCCGAAGCCGTTGCCAACGACGAAGTGCTCGATGAGCTGATTCGCGCCAGTGACGCTGTCATGGTTGCGCGTGGCGACCTGGGCGTTGAAATCGGTGATGCCGAGCTGGTTGGCGTACAGAAACGCATTATTCTGCACGCACGTCGCCACAACAAGGCGGTGATCGTTGCCACGCAAATGATGGAGTCGATGATCTCAAGCCCCATGCCGACGCGTGCCGAAGTGTCCGACGTAGCCAACGCCGTGCTCGACTACACCGACGCCGTCATGCTGTCGGCGGAAAGTGCTGCAGGCTCCTACCCGATCGAAGCGGTTCAGGCGATGGCGCGTATCTGCATCGGCGCTGAAAAGCACCCGACCGGCAAGACTTCCAGCCACCGTATCGGCCACTCGTTCACCCGTTGTGACGAAAGCATCGCGCTGGCGGCCATGTACACCGCCAACCACTTCCCGGGGGTGAAGGCGATCATCGCACTGACCGAAAGCGGCTATACCCCGCTGATCATGTCGCGCATCCGCTCCTCGGTGCCGATCTACGCGTTCTCTCCGCACCGTGGTACTCAAGCGCGTGCAGCGATGTTCCGTGGCGTCTACACCGTGCCGTTCGACCCGGCAGCCCTGCCACCGGGTCAGGTCAGCCAGGCCGCAGTCGACGAACTGCTCAAGCGTGGTCTGGTCGAGCAAGGTGACTGGGTCATCCTCACCAAGGGCGACAGCTACCACACCATAGGTGGCACCAACGGCATGAAGATTCTGCACGTCGGCGACCCATTGGTCTGATAGCAGAACGCTGCAAGCCAAGGGGCCGTCTCGGAAGAGTCGGGGCCTTTTTGCATTGTGTATGCCTGACGAATCTTTGTGATTAATCGTGCCGAACGAGAGCTGTGACTAACATGCACCTTATTCCCGCGCCACAAACACATCCGCCAGCAATTGATTACGCGGCAGACCTGCCAGATACAAACGCTTGGCAAATATCTCCACGCTGTCGGCACTGCCACACAACAACGCCATCGCATGCCGCGACAACAGGCGCAGCTCGGCCAGGGTCGTCTCCAGCGCCTGCACGGTAATCAGTTGAACAAGCAACTGTGGATAACGCTCAGCCAGGGCTTGCAGCTCATTGGCCAGATAGTGCTGCTGGCTGTCATGGGCCAGATGAATCAGGCGGATGGTGCCCTGATGCTCCTGACGCAGCGCCTCACGCAATACGCCCCACAACGGGCCCAGCCCGGTACCGGCAGCCAGCAATAGCAAAGGTTTTTCCTGCCAGTCAGGGTCATAGCGCAGCGCCCCTCCGCGCAGTTCGCCGAGCCTCAACGTGTCACCGACCCGCAGCTGTCGGGCGACATCTCGGAAGGCCCCGGGCTGGTGGCAGTCGATATGAAATTCCAGAAACGGGTCCTCGCCCGGAAGGCTCGCCAGCGAATAAGGCCGGGCGACACCGCTGTCAGTCCACAACACCTGGTGTTGCCCGGCGCTATAGCGCAGAGGTCGCGCAGGCTCCAGACGCAAACGCAGCACGGTCGGGCAGAGCCAGTCGCAGCCCACTACTGTCGCAGGCAGGCCGTCACGCTGCGGGTCAAACACCTCGACAGCCAGGTCACCGACCAGTCGGCACTGGCAGGCGAGCCGCCAACCCTGCTGGCGCTTTTCAGCGGGCAAGGCGTCGGGCAACGCGTCCTCAGGCTCACCTTTGACACAGCGCACCAGGCACGCATGGCAACTGCCGGCACGACAGCTATAGGGAACCGGCACACCGGCATGGTTCAGGGCGTCGAGCAGATTGCTGGCCGATGGTAACGACCAGCTACGCTCACCAACATGCAATTGAGGCATTCAGGCGGCCTGTGCAGAAAATAACGGCGATTGTACAGACTGGCCTGTCGGGCGGGTTATACTGCCGCGCCTTTATTGCGCCCGCTACGGCTAACCTGACAGCTCTGGTTCAAGCCGCAGTTCCAGACTGCCGCCGATAGCGTAATTGAATGTTCCCGTCCTTACAGAGGAGCGCGCCGCATGACCGTGATCAAGCAAGACGACCTGATTCAGAGCGTTGCAGACGCACTGCAGTTCATTTCCTACTACCACCCCGTGGATTTCATCCAGGCCATGCACGAGGCGTATCTGCGTGAAGAGTCGCCTGCCGCTCGCGACTCCATCGCCCAGATCCTGATCAACTCGCGCATGTGCGCGACCGGTCATCGCCCGATCTGCCAGGACACCGGCATCGTCACCGTTTTCGTACGCGTGGGTATGAATGTTCGCTGGGATGGTGCCACCATGGGCCTGGACGACATGATCAACGAAGGCGTGCGTCGCGCTTACAACCTGCCTGAAAACGTGCTGCGTGCCTCGATCCTCGCCGACCCGGCAGGCGCTCGCAAAAACACCAAGGACAACACCCCGGCTGTTATCCACTACTCCATCGTCCCAGGTAATACCGTGGAAGTGGACGTCGCGGCGAAAGGCGGCGGTTCGGAAAACAAATCGAAGATGGCGATGCTCAACCCGTCCGATTCGATCGTCGACTGGGTCCTGAAAACCGTTCCGACCATGGGCGCAGGCTGGTGCCCACCGGGCATGCTCGGCATCGGCATCGGCGGCACCGCGGAAAAGGCAGCGGTCATGGCCAAGGAAGTGTTGATGGAGTCCATCGACATTCATGAGCTGAAGGCCCGTGGCCCGCAGAACCGCATCGAAGAAATGCGTCTGGAACTGTTCGAAAAGGTCAACCAGCTGGGCATAGGTGCTCAGGGCCTGGGTGGTCTGACCACCGTGCTCGACGTCAAGATCATGGACTACCCGACCCATGCTGCGTCGCTGCCGGTGTGCATGATCCCTAACTGCGCCGCCACCCGCCACGCGCACTTCGTGCTCGACGGCAGCGGCCCTGCCTCGCTGGAAGCGCCGTCGCTGGACGCCTACCCGGAAATCGTCTGGGAAGCCGGCCCATCGGCCCGCCGCGTCAACCTCGACACCCTGACCCCGGAAGAAGTGCAAAGCTGGAAGCCGGGCGAAACCGTGCTGCTCAATGGCAAGATGCTTACCGGACGCGACGCCGCGCACAAGCGCATGGTCGAAATGCTCAACAAGGGCGAAAGCCTGCCGGTCGACCTCAAGGGTCGTTTCATCTACTACGTCGGCCCGGTTGATCCGGTACGCGAAGAAGTCGTTGGCCCGGCAGGCCCGACCACGGCCACGCGGATGGACAAGTTCACCCGTCAGATCCTCGACCAGACCGGCCTGCTGGGCATGATCGGCAAATCCGAACGCGGCCCGACCGCCATCGAAGCGATCCGTGACCACAAGGCCGTGTATCTGATGGCCGTCGGCGGCGCTGCATACCTCGTGGCTCAGGCGATCAAGAAATCCCGAGTCGTGGCTTTTGCCGAGCTGGGTATGGAAGCGATCTACGAGTTCGAGGTCAAGGACATGCCGGTTACCGTTGCCGTAGACAGCACCGGCGAATCCGTGCACATCACAGGCCCGCAGATCTGGCAGAAGAAGATCAGCAACAGTCTGGCGGTGGAAGTGCAGTAAATTCTGATCTGCAAGACAATAAAAACCCGGCGCAAGCCGGGGTTTTATGCGGATTAACTTACTGTCCCTGCGATCTTCCAGTGCGATCCGGAATAAACCGTTCAGCCTGTGGCCAATATAACAAGGCAACTTATCCCCGATAAACAATACGACTCACTGGCAATATACATCGCACCCTGCGATCAGTCCGTAATACATTTCAGACAATAAACCGAGACAGTTCGCTACTCCCCAGAGGTTCAATACCCCTTCCCCTCCCTGAAAGACAGATTATTCTTCTGCTGGCTGTAAACCATTGAGCGCATGAAAAATAAATGTACTTCTCAGGCATACCGCCTGATAAACAGGGATATTTCAAAATGGCTTTTGACGCCTATATCAAGATAGAAGGCATTCCAGGCGAAGCGCTGGGTGACCGCTACAAGGACTGTATCGAGATCACCGGGTATGGCTTCGGCATGCATCAAAGTACTTCCGCCACGGCGAGTTCTTCCGGTGGAGCATCGTCCGGAAGGACTTCCTTGAGTGATTTCTCGTTCACCAAATCACTGGACAAATCGAGCTGCAAGCTCATGGAAACCTTGTGCGCGGGCAGACACCTGAAAGAAGTTGTTTTGTCACTGCATCGTGCAGGCGGAGAAAAGGTCAAATACTTTGAAGTGCTGCTGGAAGAAGTCATCATTTCCAACTACACCCAGCATGCCAATGATGGCATACCCAGTGAAACGATCAGCTTGAATTACGGGAAAATAAAAACCACCTACACACAGCAAAAAAGATCGGATGGTGCGGGTGGAGGAAATGTCTCGGGTGGCTGGAACCGTATCAACAACAAGGTCTATTCCTGATTTTTTTGAACGTTCATGCATTGAACCTTAGAGGGTGTAGACAA
>NZ_LJQT01000438.1:0-682 GCF_001400515.1 Pseudomonas meliae
CTTTTTCAGAGGATACCTAGTGCTGGGTCTAGGGTTACGAAGGAATTTGTAGGGTCGACTGGAGCTGGCGATTCGGACGGCGGGCTGGGTTCTTAATCGATGTTCGGCGCTGACTTCATCATGGCGTAACGCTCCTCAGCCGCCGGTTGAGCGACTAAGTACATTGGCGAATGGCGATTCACTTTTAGGATGCCAGAAGCAAAGTCTGGTTTTCGGGGGCTGGTGACAAGCGGATAGCAGTTACAAATAGATACAATTTAACATAATATACATTATGCGTACCTCTGAAATCCATGACGGCATCGATGTACAGTCCTTTTAATCACTAAAAAGCATAACTCAACTAAATTACAGTTTAGTCGAGTTATAACCGGCTGCCTGTCATTTGATCGTTCGTTGCGTGCGACTGGTATCAGGAATGATGTTAAAACGTGAAACCTTTTGTGGTTGCGCGCTCTGGTCCACCGCTGCGAGCCCTCGCTGCGGACCGTCGCGCGACTCAAGGGAGCGAGTTGATGAAAGACCGGCCGGTGTGGCATACGCCGGCTGCTGTTTAGTGTCATCAAAATATCCGTTCTGCACGACTGACATACAGAAATCAAAAGACGTTGTCATGCGTGTGGCCTGCTGTGAATAGCACTGGCAAACGGTGTCCTCACCATTTGTCACCGCCACTGTAAAA
>NZ_LJQT01000133.1:0-783 GCF_001400515.1 Pseudomonas meliae
GTTCAGCGTCTCCCTAACGACCTTCCTTGTGTTATGTCGTGTGTGCCCGCTATCGGACGGTGAGCACTATAGATCCAGACCTATTTCGATGCTGTCAGCTGGATAACTTTTAACCCGCAGACAACACAACACGACACGCAGGACAGGTCTGTAGGAATAACCAGGCGTCTTGCGCAAGTAGGCTAATTACGGCTGTTAAACAGTGTGGCGCCGATGTTTTAAATCACGGCGCTTTCAGTTTTGAAAGGGCTGACCGGACACGGGACCGTCACTTAAGCGTGGGTGACAGTCCGGTCGAAAAAATAATACAGATCTGTATTTATTGATAGCTCAACGTGATGACTCCAGCGCGGGCCTGCAGGGCCTCGCCGTCGGTCTCGGCGACCGGAAGTACCTGATACTGCGCGACAAAGGGCACGGCCTGATCACCACATGCATTGTGTTCAGTGCTCACCTGCATATTGATGCCCGGTGCAACTTGCAAAATGCGCGCATGAGCAACAGGCGTATTCACATTAATGTCGGAAATCACGCAACTGCTGTTGACGATACTGCCATGCAACGTCAATGCGCCGTCCTTTGCCCATGAAAAAACAGGCGCAGCCAGCAAGGGAATCGACACCATGACGGCCCCCAAACCTTGACGAAGAAACAAACACCTCAACATAAATTTCCAGGTCGATTTTTTACTGTTCATGGCGTTCTCCACTTATAGGCTCATACAGTGAGTTAAGTTGATGGGAGAATTAGCTGCCAGAAGCCGACCTAGGAGGGTGTAGACAA
>NZ_LJQT01000486.1:0-3786 GCF_001400515.1 Pseudomonas meliae
TACTTCAGATCTTCCCTAGCCCTTCCCTTTGTCGTTCAGCGACCGCGTGACCGATGTGGATGGTGTTCCAGTAGATAATGATTGCGGTGAGCAGGTTGAGCCCAGCAATCCGGTAATGCTGCCCTTCGCTTGTGCGGTCACGTATTTCGCCCTGGCGGCCGATGCGCAACGCATTCTTGAGAGCATGGTGAGCCTCACCCTTGTTAAGGCCGATCTGGGCGCGCCGCTGCATGTCCGTGTCTAGAATCCACTCAATAATAAAGAGTGTTCGCTCCACACGGCCAACCTCACGCAGAGCAACCGCCAGATCGTTCTGGCGCGGGTAGGAGGCGAGCTTGCGGAGCAACTGACTGGGCTTGATCTTTCCGGCGGTCATGGTAGCGGCGCAGCGGAATAGGTCAGGCCAGTTAGCAACGATCAGTTCCTCTCGGATTTTACCGCCGACTAGCTTGCGCAAATCCTTCGGCGTCTCTGCCGGATTGAACACGTAAAGGCGCTTGGAGGGCAAATCGCGTATACGTAGAACGAGCTGATATCCGAGTATGCCGCTGGTCCCAAATAGGTGATCTGTAAAGCCGGCTGTATCGGCATATTGCTCTCCAACCTGCCGACCAGCCTCATTCATCATCAGGCCATCAAGTATGTATGGAGCCTCGCTGACTGTCGCGGGAATCATTTGTGACGCGAACAACGCGAAATGGTCATTGACGTGCGTGTAAGCCTTAAGGCCGGGTTCGTTTCCATATTTGGCGTTAACCATGTTCATGGCCTCTCCCTGCCGGGCTGAAGGAAAGAACTGACCATCGCTTGATGCGGTTGAACCAATACCCCAGAACCTGGACATCGGCAGCTTTGCCTGCGCAGCAACCACGGTCGCCAGAGCCCGGTCCATTGCTTCGCTCTCGACATGCCAACGGGCAAGGCGTGAGAGTTGCCAGTAATCATGCGTATTTGTGGCCTCCGCCATCTTACGCAGCCCAAGGTTCAGCCCTTCCGCGAGTAATACATTGAGTAGGCCGATCTGGTCATTGCATGGAACCCCTGTTCTTAAATGGGTAAAGGCTTCGGTAAACCCGAGCGCAGCATCAACCTCAAGCAAGATGTCGGTGATTCGAATGGGTGGCATCCGGCGATAAAGATCGAGTATCAGCTCCTCGGCGTTATCCGGAACATCAGCCGTCAGTCGGTCGATCCGTAACGTTCCGTCCTCGATGCTGCCATGAGGGATGGTGCCGTCACGCGCTGCGCGCGCAAGTCGCTTCAGTCCATCGGCGAGGCGTGCTTTTCGATCCGTCAGCCAAAAAGCTGCGGATCGAGGGGAACGGCCAGTCTAGTGTTTGTCTGTGCCGTGACCAATGGCACGAGTACCTGCTTGAGATCGCCATAGCGGCGTGAATGATCTAGCCAGATGTCACCGGATCGAAAGGCATCACGGAGGTGGAACATGACTGCCACTTCACGGAGACGGTTGTCACCTTGGTCTTGTGCTCGAAGATGCCGGTGCCATTTTGAATTTGGGCGTAAGAAGCTGTTCGCTACCGATGGTAACGCTTGCATTTGCCCGATGGCTTTCGCCGCCGCGATCAAAGGCTGAGCCACTGATGCAGCCTCGAGTTTCAGGCATCGCAACATACGCGGCGCATAGCGGCGGAAGCGATGATACCCTTGTCCGACATGAGCTAATGGATCGTCAGCAAGCGTATTGCTGAGCTGAGCGCCTGTAGCGACCAGTTGTTCTAGCTTACCCCATTGCGTCGATTTGGAGATCGCCATTTCCAACGGCATACCATCATTATGGGCTTCGAGCAAAGAAGCCCCCAGAGCGGTGAAGGCGCGCAGAGTATCAGTGACCGCTGCCTTGGAACCGCCTATTCGTTCATCGCCGTTTCGCGATGCCTGCGGACAATTTCAGTGACGGTGTTCTTGCTAATACCAAGATCTCGGGCAATCCATCTGTAACTGCGACCTGCTTCAATCGCTTCGATGACTTTGGGGTAAAGTTTGTCGGATTTCGGGCGCACGCCTACTTGCCGCCCGAGCTTACGCCCTCGGGCACGAGCAGCGGCGAGGCCTGACTTGACTCGTTCACTGATGAGATCGCGCTCGAACTCCGCGATGCCGGATAGAAACGTCGCCAGCATACGACCATGCGGTGACGACAGGTCGAACGCCATACCATTCATAGCAATGACAGACACCTTCCAGCCTTCCAGTTCTCGTAGCGTGTTGAGAAGATCGATCGTTGATCGGCCCCATCGAGACAATTCCGTCACCAGAATGACTTCGATATGTCTCGACTGGGCCAGCGCCATGATCTTACGTCGCTCACAAGCTTCGCACCTGATCCAGTTTCCTTAAAAATTGCGGTGACCTCAAAACCTGCACGATGGGCAAACGCTGTGAGGTCACGCTCCTGCCGTTCGCATGATTGGTCAGCCGTCGAAACACGGCAATAAATAGCGGCTCGTTGTCCCAATTGAACCCTCGTCGTTTTATGGTGCGGGAAGCCTTGATTTGCATGGGCTGAGTTTTGTACAAAACAGACTATACTTCAACAGGGACAGTAGTGATGCCGAGACGACACATTTTCACCGAGCGACAGCGCTCGGCACTGTTTGATCTGCCCACCGAAGGGCTAGATGTGCCACCCGAACTTCTGGCACACATCTCTCCGCTTGGTTGGGCTCACGTATTTCTGACTGGCGAATATCTCTGGCCCAACGGCGAAAAGCTTAGGGTGTCATTTCGCCCCCAGCCGGAACCGACCCCCTTAACTGACTTCTCTGTTCCATTGCTCCCCGGCCCCCTACACGGGGTAGAACAAGCAGTTGTGTTACCAGCCGCCATTTCGATCATGGCTGCCCAAGCCATCACTCTTTGAGCCGGTTAGCCAGTCGTTTCATCAGGTCCATACGTTCATGGAAAATGGCCACGATTAGAGCAGGTGCTCCCTCACGCGGCAGACAGAAAACGTAATGATGTTCGTACCGCCCCATCCGTAGAGCCGGAAAAAGCGCACTCATGTCTTTGAACACACCCCGGCCGGCGGCAAGGCTGGCAATACCCTGTTCCAACGTGGCGATGTAGCGGCGCACCTGTGCATCACCCCATTGTTTGCGGGTGTAGCGGACGATGCTGCTCAGGTCGGATTCCGCCGCCGTAGCGAGAACGTACCCGGTCAAGCTCGATCCTCGGTCAGTTCTTCATTGAGAATTTCGCTGATGCTCTTGGTAGACACCTTGCCAGCGAGGCCCTCATTGATGCGGGTGCCGAGCAGGGTTTTCAGTTCGTTCCATGCCTGATTGGCATCAGCATCGCCGGGAAACAGCTTTTCCAGCGCGTATTGTTTGATGGTCTTGCCCTGCAAGGCAGCCAGCGCTTTCAGGCTTTGGTGCTGCTGGTCTGTTATGTCGATGGTCAGTCGACTCATGGGGTAACCTCCAAAATTACACACTCCCACATTATTACATATGTGCTTATAGGGCAGGCAATTGTACATGAACCGCCATCTGGTAACACCAAGCCAGCATTGGTGTAAGTTGTCGTAAAACATATGATTTCCGATGCTGCCGCGCCAAGCGCGAAGATGGCACCTTTCCATGGGTAAAACGTGTACGTAAAACCATGTCGGGTAGACGAACCAGCCGAAAAACTAGCCTCAGACGTTTTCCGACGGAATTTTCGGCGGTTCCGGCTTACACCCCCATCTTCACCCCCGATCCCGATGCGGACTCCATCTCCTCGGACGTCGCCGACTTCAACGGCGTGCTGGTCAGCACCCAGATC
>NZ_LJQT01000356.1:0-7186 GCF_001400515.1 Pseudomonas meliae
TTGCTCGGAGCTTCCTTAACGGAATGCTATTAACGAAATGGCGGCTCGTCGAAGCTGCGCAGTTTGCGCGAGTGCAGCGAGTTCAGCTCGGTGCGCAGCAGGTCCAGCGCGGCGATACCGATCTTCAGGTGCTGGCTGACCGCACGTTCGTAGAACGCATTGGCCGAACCCGGCAGCTTGATTTCACTGTGCAACGGCTTGTCGGATACGCACAGCAACGTGCCGTAAGGCACCCGCAGGCGATAACCCTGAGCGGCGATGGTGCCACTTTCCATGTCGACCGCCACGGCACGCGACAGGTTGATCAATGGACGTTCCTGAGCCCAGCGCAGCTCCCAGTTACGGTCGTCATAGGTCAACACCGTGCCGGTGCGCAGGCGCTTCTTGAGCTCTTCGCCGCGTTCGCCGGTGATCTGCGCCGCCGATTCCTGTAAGGCCAGTTGCACTTCGGCGAGCGCCGGAATCGGGATATGCGGCGGCAACACGCGGTCGAGAATGCCGTCGCGACGCATATAGGCGTGGGCCAGTACGTAATCGCCGATGGTCTGCGACTGACGCAGGCCGCCGCAGTGACCAATCATCAGCCAGCAATGCGGACGCAGGACTGCCAGGTGATCGGTGATGTTCTTGGCGTTGGACGGGCCGACGCCGATGTTGACCAGTGTCACGCCATGGCCGTCTTCGGCGATCAGATGGTAGGCCGGCATCTGATAGCGGTGCCAGACCACGCTGGCGACGATGGCCTGGGCTTCATCCAGGCTCATGCTCTTGTCGACCACCACATTGCCCGGTAGAACCATACGCACGAAACGCGGGTCTTCGCGGAGTTTTTCCAGCCCGTGCAGGATGAACTGGTCGACATAGCGGTGGTAGTTGGTCAGCAGAATCCACGGCTGCACATGACGCCAGTCGCTGCCGGTGTAATGCACCAGACGGCGCAACGAGAAATCCACCCGTGCAGCGTCGAACAGCGCCAATGGCAGCGGGTCGACATTGGCCCAGTCATAAAGGCCGTCGGCAATACCATCGGTGGCAGCCGACAGGTCGGTGCTGGGGAATACCCGCGCCAGCGCCGCTGCGGTAACACCAGTGCCGGCCAGCTCATCGCCCTGCTCGACCACGTAAGGATAAGGAATGCTCTGCTCGCTCATGCCGACTTCAACCGTCACGGTGAAATCTTTCATCAGCGGGACAAGTTGTTCGAGCAGGTACTTCTTGAAGGCCTTGGGCTGCGTGACGGTAACGCTGTAAGTACCCGGCAACTGCACCTTGGCGTAGGCACGAGTGGTTACCGGCACTTCGCCCTTGCATTGGTAGACCAGGCGCAGTTCCGGGTAGCTGAATTGCGCTCGCTCCTCGGCAGTGGGCTCGACGCGGTCTTTCAAATAGCGCTTGAGCGCCTGGCTCAGCGCGCTGGTCGCGCGCTCATGCAGCTCGGCGAGCCGCTCTACGGCCTGCTCGGCGGTGTCGACAACAACAAAGGCTTGGGTCACGATTCATGTCCTGTCTGATCTTGCAGACGTGCATCGTAACGGGTTCGCGTGCTCATGCCACCTGTGGCGAGGACCTGAGCAGCAATGTTTCGACATCGACACCACGCGGCAATGTGCCATACACCCGCCCGCCAGAGGCTATTCGCCCCGCGATAAAGCCATCGCTGACAGCGGCATTGCCCGCTTCCAGCAATAGCTTGCCCTGCAAGGCGACGGCAATGTTCTCGGTCAGTTGGCGGGCGCGGTACTGAATATCGCTCGTGTCCTGAAACGCACCTTTCAATGCAGCTATATGCGCCGCCAGATGCCGATCGCCGTGCCCGTCGCCCAGTTCGTCGAACAGCGCATCCAGCGCGCCTGGTTCTTTGGACAGGGTTCGCAGCACATCCAGGCATTGCACATTGCCCGAGCCTTCCCACGTGGAGTTGACCGGGGCTTCGCGGTAAAGCCGGGGCAGAATGCTTTCCTCAACATAACCGGCACCGCCCAGGCATTCGGCGGCTTCGTTGATCATGGCCGGAGCCCGCTTGCAGATCCAGTATTTACCCACTGCCGTGACCAGACGGACAAAGCGTTTTTCGTGATCATCATCGAGATGGTCCAGCGCACGGCCCATGCGCAGGGTCAGGGCCAGCGCAGCCTCGCTTTCCAGCGCCAGGTCCGCCATAACGTTCTGCATCAACGGTTGCTCGGCCAGCAGCCGGCCGCTGACCGCACGATGCGCGCAATGATGCGCGGCCTGCGTCAGCGCCTGACGCATCAAGGCACTGGAGCCAATCATGCAGTCGAAACGGGTCATGGCGACCATTTCAATGATGGTCGGTACGCCGCGCCCTTCATCACCGATCATCCACGCCAACGCGCCGCGAAACTCGACTTCGCTCGATGCGTTGGACCAGTTGCCGAGCTTGTTTTTCAGGCGCTGGATATAGAACTCGTTGCGGGTGTCGTCCGGTCGGTGGCGCGGCAGCAGAAAACAGCTGAGGCCCTTATCGGTCTGCGCCAGGGTCAGAAACGCGTCGCACATCGGTGCCGAGCAGAACCACTTGTGTCCGACCAGCTCATAAGCCTGGCCAGGGCCACCTGCGCCTACCGGGAACGCGCGCGTGGTGTTGGCGCGCACGTCGGTGCCGCCCTGTTTTTCGGTCATGGCCATGCCGATGGTTGCGCCACGCTTGTGCGCAATGCCCACGTTACGTGGGTCGTACTCAGTCGACAGCACCTTGGGCAGCCATATTTCAGCCAGATCCGGTTGCAGCCTGAGCGCAGGAACACTGGCGAACGTCATGGTCAGCGGGCAGCCGCTGCCCGGTTCTGCCTGCGTATGCAGATAGCTCATGGCAGCGCGCGCCACATGAGCACCGGGTTGCGGATCGGTCCATGGCAACGACGGGATGCCATGCTCGATGGCCGTGCTCATCAACTGATGATACGCCGGGTGAAATTCGATCAGATCGATGCGGTGCCCGTAACGGTCATGGCTGGCGAATGCAGGCTTGTTCTGATTGGCCAGAAAGCCCGCCTCCATCAGCGGGCCGCCTGCCAGCGCACCGTAAGCGTCGATACGCGGTTGCGCCCAGCCCGCACCGAAGCGGCTGCTCCACTCCTGAAGCGGCACGTCGATACGGTAGAGGTTCGCCCCGTCCAGCGGTGGCGGTTGATTGGTGACTTCGTGGGTTTCGGCGAATTGATTCAGGTTCATGAGTCATCTCCTGCCTGTGTGCACGCGCAACATGCAGACAGTGAATCACGCGCCCGACACTTGCAAAAGTGCCGTAGCCGCCGAAATCTCGGCGCTTTTACCTGATGCGCGTATCAAATGACGCTTTATATACCCCACTGAGCCTTGAGTTCTGGGGCTCTGCGCACTGCGCCCGGTACAACCATCAGCATCGGGACATTCAAGGTAAAGCAACTGCCCTTGCCTGGCTCGGAACGATGACTCAGCTCGCCACCCTGCAACTCGACCAGTTTCCGGCAAATCGCCAGACCGATGCCCAGCCCGCCGTATTCGCGGGTCATGGAGCCGTCGACCTGAAAGAAGTGTTGATACAGTTGGGCTTCGTCCAGTCGGCTGAAACCGATGCCGCTGTCCATCACTTCAACCCGCAGGTACATGCGCTCCAGATCCTGCGGGTGCCCGCTGAAGCGCACTTGCACCGCGCCCTTACGGGTGAATTTGATCGCGTTGTCCACCAGGCACTCGATGCACTGGTAGAGCTTGTCGATGTCGCCACGCAGGTAAGGCGGCAGCTTATCGTCCAGATCGAGCGTCAAAATCAGCCCCTTGGACTGAGCCGTGCCCAGGAAGCGATTGCGTAGCCTGTCGGTGAGGTCTTCGGGCGAAAAGGCATTGCAGTCGGCATACAGCACTCCGGCCTGAAGTTCGGTGAGGGTCAGAATGCCGTTGATCATGCTCATCATGTCCCGCGCGGAACTGGCAGCCGTTTGCTGATACATCTCCAGCTCGTCATCCATATCGAGTGTCTGCATCACTTCCAGCGAGCCGATCACGCCGTTCATCGGCGTGCGCAGCTCATGGGTAAGCGTGGCAAGGAACTCATCTTTCAGCCGGTTGCTGTTGGCCAGTTGCTGGTTGAGACGCTCCAGATCCTGACCTGCCGCCAGCAGCGTTCGCGCCTGCTGGCACCGGGCATGGTTGATACGGTCGGCAAGCGCCATGGAAAGGAATGCCATTTCCAGCACCGTGCCGATGTGCGAGGCGTACATGGTCAGGAAGGTGTTGGGCAAATAGCCCAGCAGCATCAGCCCGAAGATCAACCCGCTGACCATGAAGACAGACCAGGCCAGCACAAAATAGCGCCCTACCCGCTCGCCTTTCATGATGGCGACAATGCCCGCCAGGTAGATCGTCACGGCCCCTGTCATGACCAGTTGAGTGGCCCCGCGCAGGGCTGGCCCGTAACCCAGGAACAAGGCCATGCCCATCACCAGCACAGCAGCGCCGATGACTATCAGCAGCAAGCGGTCCAGCCAGCGCGCCAACTGTGCGGTGCCCAGAAAACTGCGCGAAAACTGGCACGCGAACAGCGTGGCCAGCGCCATCAGAAAGGGCGTCGACGCATTTGCCCACCAGGGGCTGTCGGGCCACAGGTATTCAATTGCGACGCCGTTGATCGACATCTGGTAAAGCCCGAACGAGGCGACGTACAGCAGGTAGTACAGGTAATCCACCTCACGGACGCTGAGGTAGATGAACAGGTTGTAGACCAGCATGCCCAGCAGCACGCCGTAGATCAGCCCGAAGACGTAAACCTTGGTGGGCTGCGCCTCGAGGTAGGCGTGAGTAGACCAGAGATTGAGCGGAGCCTGAACCGACCCTTCGCTGCGTATGCGCATATACAGGGTTCGCGTCTGACCCGCTGGCAGGTCCAGCTGGAAAAGGTAGTTGTTCTGAGCGAACTGACGGCTGGAGAACGGCAACATGTCGCCGGTCTGCCAGACCCGCCCGGGATTCCCGTCGGCATCCGGGACATAGAAATCAACGTGGTCCATTGGCGGATAGGCCAGTTCCAGCAACCAGTCGTTATGGATGCTGGCTTCTATCGGGCGATAGGTCAGCTCGACTTTCAGCCAGAAGGCGGAACGCGAATACCCGGCGTTGAAGGTCCCGGCAGGCACGGACCGAAAGGCACCGGCGTGAGCGGCGGCGCTGACGCTTTCAATGGTCGCATCGCCGGTCGGGTCTTCGAATACCTGAATGGCACGACCCAACGGCAGAAAACGAGTGTTTTCATCAAACTCGACTGCATGACTCTGCAACGGCAGCCAAAGAGCCAGAATGATCAACAGATAGCGCATTGAAGCCCCAAGGTAGGTCGTCGCGTTCAATCCATCCATTGATTACGACGTCCCGCAATTTTCTGTCCTTGAAACAGGCTAATGATTCAAACAGACCATTGAACGTTGGGATGACCTGGCTGGCATCGGTATAAAAAACGATGCAAACCGTCGGTAATCGGTCTGACCACACAAGCATAGCCGCTAATAGCGTAAAGACAGTATCGCGATAAAAATCAAGGCAATAGCTCTACATCGGCTATTTCAGGCCAAACATGAGTATTTTTTGCAGGTTTGTCGAATCTGCGACAGTCGCCGACGGACCATCACCAGCAAGAAAAACCTGGCACCCCGAGCGGCCCGCGAAAGGTTTAGTGATAAGCTCGCGCACCATGAATATCTATAGCTCCCGCCCCGTTGTCCTTTGCCTCTCCGGCCACGACCCTAGTGGCGGTGCCGGTATGCAGGCCGATATAGAAGCCCTGCTCGCCCAGGGCTGTCACGCCGCTCCGGCGATTACTGCGCTCACCGTGCAAGACACTGTAGATGTCAGTGATTTTCGCGTGCTCGATCGCGAATGGGTCATGGCACAGGCCAATGCCGTCCTCAACGATTCGAACGTAGCCGCCGTCAAGCTGGGCATGCTCGGTTCGCTGGAGATGGTCGACACGGTCGTCGACCTGCTCCTTGCTCACCCGCATTTGCCAATGGTCTGCGACCCGGTGCTGCGTGCTGGCGGCGGCGGACGGCTGGGCAAGGATGAAGTCGGCTACGCCATGCGCGAACGGCTGCTGCCCTTGTCGACCATCGCCACACCAAATCTTCCGGAAGCACGCATTCTTGCCGAGCTGCCTGAGGGTACTGCGGACGAGTGCGCCGACAAGCTACTGCTGTTTTGTGAATACCTGTTAATCACTGGCGGTCATGGTGACGAACAGCAAATCCATAATCGTCTTTATGTGCGTGGCGGCCAGACCCACACTTTCATTTGCGAACGCCTGCCCGGCAGCTACCACGGTTCAGGCTGCACACTGGCCAGCGCACTGGCCGGGCGTATTGCCCAGGGAGAAGAACTGGTCAGCGCGGTAAGATCGGCGCTGGACTACACCTGGCGAACGCTCAGGGACGCCGAACAGCTGGGCCGCGGGCAATTTGTGCCTCGTCGGCTGCCGCTGGATTTTTGCTCGTAACACATCGCCATGAGGCTCGATTCATGAAACTACGTGGCCTGTATGCCATTACCGACAGCCAGTTGCTGTCCGGCAAATTTCTCTCGTACGTCGAAGCTGCGCTGGATGGCGGCGTGACGCTGCTGCAATACCGCGACAAGACCAGTGACGAGTCCCGCCGTCTGCGCGAAGCGACCGAGCTGCTCAAACTCTGCGAACGCTACAAGACGCGGCTGATCATCAACGACGACGCCGAACTGGCGGCGCGTCTGGGCGTCGGTGTGCATTTGGGCCAGACCGACGGCTCGTTGCCGGATGCGCGTGCCCTGCTGGGGCACAAGGCGATTGTCGGTGCCACCTGTCACGGCAGTCTGGAACTGGCCGAGCAGGCAAAGGCTGATGGCGCGACGTACGTAGCATTTGGCAGGTTCTTCAACTCCCTGACCAAGCCCGGCGCCCCTGCAGTACCGCTGGACCTGATTGCTCAGGTGCGTGCCAGGGTTCACTTGCCGATTGCCGTGATCGGCGGCATCACCCTGGAGAACGCCCCGCAACTGGTCGAACATGGAGCAGATTTGCTCGCTGTGGTACACGGCCTGTTCGGCGCTGAAAACGCCCAGGAAGTCACTCGCCGGGCAAAAGCCTTCATGGCGTTGTTGTAAAGCAGAATTGCTGTGGGAGTGACCGGGGCGGCGATCCGCATTGCTCGCGAAGGCGATGGCT
>NZ_LJQT01000356.1:7205-20635 GCF_001400515.1 Pseudomonas meliae
TCGCGAGCAAGCTCGCTCCCACGAGTACGTGGATCCTTCTTCATTTGATATAGTGCGCGTTCCTGCGCCTTCTCTGGCTCATGCCAACCAATAAAGCAGCCCACCCTGAAGCTGCACGCCTCGGCTGACCCCAGCGTAGACACGAATTCCCCGTTTCAAAGCAGAGACCCGATCATGTCCCGTTCCGAAACACTGTTCGCCAACGCCCAAAAACACATCCCCGGTGGCGTCAACTCGCCGGTTCGTGCTTTCAAAAGCGTGGGTGGCACGCCGCTTTTCTTCAAGCACGCTGCGGGCGCTTACGTGACTGACGAAGACGACAAACGCTATGTTGATTACGTTGGCTCCTGGGGGCCGATGATTCTTGGCCATAGCCACCCGGAAGTGCTCGATGCAGTGCGCAGCCAGCTGGAACACGGCCTGTCTTACGGCGCACCGACGGCCATGGAAACCGAAATGGCCGATCTGGTCTGCGCACTGGTGCCTTCCATGGAAATGGTCCGCATGGTGAGCTCCGGCACCGAAGCGACCATGAGCGCGATCCGTCTGGCCCGAGGCTTTACCGGCCGCGACAGCATCATCAAGTTCGAGGGCTGCTACCACGGTCACTCCGACAGCCTGCTGGTCAAGGCCGGCTCCGGTGCCCTTACCCTGGGCGTACCCAGTTCGCCTGGCGTACCGGCAGCGTTTGCGAAACACACTCTGACCGTGCCCTTCAACAACCTCGACGCCGTGCGTGACCTGTTGGCTGAAGTGGGTCAGGAAGTGGCGTGCATCATCGTCGAGCCCGTTGCTGGCAACATGAACTGCGTGCCGCCTGCGCCTGGCTACCTGCAAGGTCTGCGCGACCTGTGCGACGAGCACGGCGTGGTGCTGATTTTCGATGAAGTGATGACCGGTTTCCGCGTAGCCCTCGGTGGCGCACAGGCTTACTACGGCGTGACGCCCGACCTGAGCACCTTCGGCAAGATCATCGGTGGCGGTATGCCGGTCGGCTGCTTTGGCGGCAAACGCGAAATCATGTCGCACATCGCACCGCTTGGTCCGGTCTATCAGGCGGGCACCCTGTCGGGGAACCCGTTGGCGATGGCCGCTGGCCTGACTACCCTGCGCCTGATCAGCCGCCCGGGCTTTCACGATGAATTGAGCGACTACACCCGTCGCCTGCTTGAAGGCCTGCAACAGCGCGCCGATGCAGCAGGTATTGCGTTCGTGACAACCCAGGCGGGTGGCATGTTCGGCCTGTACTTCAGTGAAGCGCGTGAAATCGTAACGTTTGAAGACGTGATGACCAGCGATGCCGAGCGTTTCAAACGTTTCTTCCACTTGATGCTGGAGGGCGGCGTGTACCTCGCGCCGAGCGCATTCGAAGCCGGCTTCACCTCCATCGTCCACGGCGATGCCGAGTTGAAACTGACACTCGATGCCGCGGAAAAAGCGTTTGCTGCGCTGAAATAAGCTCGTCAGACTCACCCGCGCCGGGTGTCATTGAACCGGCGCGAGTGATGCCTGTGAATGAAACGGAACGCTAAGTACGTATTTTGCTTCTACAATGCAGTGCGGATGCTGCAAACACAGGTCACTGGAAGTGTTGTTTCAGGTAATGCCCCCCTAAAGAAGGGCGTTTTCAACGCCGTGCAGCAGAAAATCCGTAAAGACTTTGTAAGGTTGGCTCTGCTTATTTCATAATGCGCAGCCAGCACGTTTAGCTGGTCGGGCATGCCCGCACCTTTTTCAGAGGTAAGTCGACTCCCATGAACCGCACCGGCCGCACCCTTGTATTGGGCTGCCTGTTGCTTGTCTATCCCCTGCTGGCGACTGCTGGCGGCAACTCGTTGTTAATCCCGGCGATGGGTCGTTGCACCCTCAATACCCAGCCAGAGAACCTGCCCGCTGCGCTTGAAGCGTGCCAGCAGGCCGCCAAGGGTGGGGATGCGCAGGCGCAGTACGAGTTGGGTGAGTTCTATTACGAGGGCAGAAATGCACCTCGCGATTTGCCGCAGGCGCTGAATTACTTCGAGCAGGCCTCATTGCAGGGCCATGCCCAGGCGCAGTATCAACTGGGCTTGATGTTCAGCCGTGGTGAAGGGGTGCAGGCCAATAACATTCAGGCGTATATCGTGCTGAAGATGGCCGCAGTCAATGGCTCGGAAGAGGCGCTGGATGCCGCCGACGAGGTATCGGCAAAGATGCAGCGCGACGAACTGGAAGTTGCCACCCAGGTACTGGGGCAGATCTTCCGCAAATACCTGCTTGAACTGCAGACCGCCGAAGGGCGCAGCCCCTTCTCTCCGCTGCCCTGACCAGCAATAGCTCAGGGCACTTGCGATTCAGACTTACTTTTCCGGCATCGGCATGGGAAACGGCATTACGTTGCTGCTGCCGCGCGCTTCGCTGATCTTCGGCACGCCCATGCGCTCGACTTCGTCGATGCGCACAATCGAATGCATCGGCACGAAACTGCGCACCACGCCTTCAAACTGAGCCTTGAGTTTCTCTTCGCTCGGGTCCACCACAACCGTCGTGCGTTCGCCGAAAACGAATTCTTCAACTTCCAGAAAGCCCCACAGATCACTTTGATAGATCTGCTTGGCGTACATCTCGAACACCTGTCCCTGGTTGAGGAAAATCACCTTGTAGATTGGAGCTTCGCGTTTGGTCATAACGGGCGGGTAACGATCGGAGATGGAAAAAGGGGCACGGACTATAGCATTTCCATCGGACAGCCAACGCTAGGAACCCAAGCCCTTCATCCTTATAATGCTCGGTTCACTGATACGGTTGATGATCACGCATGGCCAAGAAGCTTTATATCGAAACCCACGGTTGCCAGATGAACGAGTACGACAGCTCGCGCATGGTCGATCTGCTGGGCGAACATCAGGCCCTGGAAGTCACCACTCGCGCGGAAGACGCCGACGTGATCCTGCTCAATACCTGCTCGATTCGCGAGCGCGCTCAGGACCGGGTGTACTCCCAGCTTGGCCGCTGGCGTGAATTGAAGCTGGCCAATCCCGAGATGGTGATCGCTGTCGGTGGCTGCGTAGCCAGCCAGGAAGGCGCAGCCATTCGTGATCGCGCGTCCTATGTGGACGTGGTGTTCGGCCCCCAGACCCTGCACCGCCTGCCGGAAATGATCGACGCAGCGCGTATCACCCGCTTGCCGCAGGTCGATGTCTCGTTCCCGGAAATCGAAAAATTCGACCATTTGCCAGAGCCGCGCGTAGATGGCCCGAGCGCTTATGTGTCGGTGATGGAAGGCTGCAGCAAATACTGCACGTTCTGCGTGGTGCCCTATACCCGTGGCGAGGAAGTCAGCCGGCCATTTGACGATGTGCTGAGCGAAGTCATCCACCTCGCCGAAAACGGCGTGCGTGAAGTCACCCTGCTGGGGCAGAACGTCAACGGCTATCGCGGAACCACCCACGACGGGCGGGTTGCAGATCTGGCGGACCTGATCCGCGTGGTTGCCGCGGTCGATGGCATCGACCGCATTCGCTACACCACCTCGCACCCGCTGGAGTTTTCCGACAGCCTGATTCAGGCCCATGCGGAGGTGCCGGAGCTGGTCAAACACCTGCACTTGCCGGTGCAGTCGGGTTCCGACCGCATTCTGGCGGCCATGAAGCGCAACCACACCACGCTGGAATACAAGTCCCGCTTGCGCAAGCTCAGGGCGGCCGTGCCGGGCATCAGTATCAGTTCCGACTTCATCGTTGGCTTCCCCGGCGAGACCGAAAAAGATTTCGACAACACCATGAAGCTGATTGAAGACGTGGGTTTCGACTTCTCGTTCTCGTTCGTCTACAGCCCGCGCCCGGGTACGCCTGCCGCAGATCTGAAAGACGACACGCCAGAAGCGCTCAAGAAAGAGCGCCTGGCCGCGCTGCAACACCGCCTGAACCAGCAGGGTTTCGAGATCAGCCGGCAGATGGTGGGCAGCATCCAGCGCATTCTGGTAACCGACTATTCGAAGAAAGACCCTGGCGAACTGCAGGGCCGCACCGAGAACAACCGGATTGTGAATTTTCGCTGCAACAATCCGAAACTGATCGGGCAGTTTGCCGACGTACACATTGATGATGCGCAGCCTCACTCTCTGCGTGGCTCGCTGCTACAGTAAAACTTGAATGTCGCCGCAGAAACGAATCGCCGAATGAATTCGGTTCTGCGCGGTCCCTACCATTGAGCACGGTGAATCCCTGGCGCGGCCTTTAACAAGACAAAGCTTTCACATAACCAGCGCCAGGGGTATTCTTCAATACATCTCAATTGCCGCCGGACGGCCATTAAACGACCTTGAACGCACCCATAGAACCTCATCGTTTCACCCTCAAGCCTTTCGAGGCCCATCGTTTCGCCAACCTGTGCGGGCAACTCGACGAGCACTTGCGCCTGATCGAGCAACGCCTGGACATCGAGATCCGCAATCGCGGCAATCAATTCGAGCTTATTGGCGATTCAAAACAAAATCACTCCGCCGAGAATCTTCTGCGCCGCCTGTACCGGGAAACCAAGGGTACCGAGCTGACGCCGGACATGGTCCACCTGTTCCTTCAGGAATCAGGCGTGGACGGCCTCGACAACCACCCTGCCGCCGAAGTCGGCGTCTCGCTGCGCACCAAAAAGGGCATGATTCGCCCGCGCGGCCTGAATCAGCAGCGTTACGTCAAGGAAGTCCTCAGCAACGACATCAACTTCGGCATCGGCCCTGCGGGTACTGGCAAGACGTACCTGGCGGTTGCCTGCGCAGTCGATGCGCTGGAACGCGAGCAGATTCGTCGCATCCTGCTGGTGCGTCCGGCGGTCGAAGCGGGCGAGAAACTGGGCTTCTTGCCCGGCGATCTGGCCCAGAAGATCGACCCGTACCTGCGCCCGCTGTATGACGCGCTGTACGAGATGCTCGGTTTCGAATACGTCGCCAAGCTGATCGAGAAGCAGGTCATTGAAGTGGCACCGCTGGCTTACATGCGCGGACGTACCCTTAATAACAGCTTCATCATTCTCGACGAAAGTCAGAACACCACTGTCGAGCAGATGAAGATGTTCCTGACCCGTATCGGCTTTGGCTCTACCGCCGTGATCACCGGCGACATCACCCAGGTCGACCTGCCCAAGGGCACCCGGTCGGGGCTGACGCATGTCATTGATGTGCTCAAGGACGTGCCGGGCATCAGCTTCACGCATTTCAAACCCAAGGATGTGGTTCGCCACCCGCTGGTGCAGCGCATTGTCGAGGCCTATGAGCGCTTCGACGATCAGCTCAGCGACGGTTCGTCGGGCAACAACAGTTACCCACGGGACAAGAACCGCGATGCTTGAGCTGGACCTGCAGATTGCAAGCGAAACAAGCGCCCCCGACGAAGCCCGATTCCGCCTCTGGTGTGAAATGGGCCTGCGCCAGCGCAGTGCCGATTCCGAGCTGACCATCCGCCTCGTCGACGAAAACGAAGGGCGCGAGCTCAATCACACCTGGCGACATAAAAATTACGCTACAAATGTGCTTTCATTCCCGGCGGATGTTCCAGACGACATGCTGGACATCCCGTTGCTGGGCGACCTGGTCATCTGCGTCCCGGTGGTCAACCGCGAAGCTGCTGAACAAGGCAAGTCCGTCGACGCGCACTGGGCACATATGGTCATTCATGGCTGCCTTCATCTGCTGGGTTACGACCACATCGATGATGAAGAAGCCGAAGAAATGGAAGCACTGGAACGAACGTTGCTTGAGGAGCTGGGCTACCCCGCCCCTTACGCAGAAGATGAAAGTGCCGACCACCCCCATTCAGACACACCAAGCAAGGACCACGAGTAAGGGCTATGAGCGAAGACCGATCGAGCAACGGGCAAAAGTCATGGTTGGGTAAACTGACCCAGGCCTTTGTCCATGAGCCGAAAAACCGCCAGGAGCTGCTTGAGCTGCTGCGCGAAGCCCACCAGAACAAACTGCTGGACAGCGAAGCGCTGGCCATCGTCGAGGGCGCCATTCAAGTGGCTGACCTGCAAGTGCGCGACATCATGGTGCCGCGCTCGCAGATGATCAGCATCAAGGCGACCCAGACACCCCGTGAGTTCCTGCCTGCGGTCATCGATGCTGCGCACTCGCGCTACCCGGTGATCGGCGAGAGCCACGATGACGTGCTCGGTGTGCTGCTGGCCAAGGATCTGCTGCCTCTGATCCTTAAAGCCGACGGCGACAGCGACGACGTCAAGAAGCTGCTGCGTCCCGCTACGTTCGTGCCCGAATCCAAGCGCCTCAACGTGCTGTTGCGCGAGTTTCGCGCCAACCACAATCACATGGCCATCGTCATTGACGAATACGGTGGTGTGGCAGGTTTGGTGACTATCGAAGACGTGCTGGAACAGATCGTCGGCGATATCGAAGATGAGCATGACGTCGAGGAAGACAGCTATATCAAGCCACTGCCCAGCGGTGACTTTCTGGTCAAGGCCCTCACGCCGGTCGAGAATTTCAACGAATTCTTCGACAGTGCGTTCTCCGATGACGAGTTCGACACCGTGGGCGGTCTGGTGATGAATGCCTTCGGCCATCTGCCCAAGCGCAACGAAATCACTGAAATCGGTGCGTATCGTTTCCGCATCCTGAGCGCTGACAGCCGTCGCATTCATTTGCTGCGCGTGACCCCCATTTCACGTCCGTAACCACTTGATGCTGTTTTAAGGAATCTACATGCGCTGGATAACCCGCCCCGGCTGGCCCGGTAACCTGCTGGCCCTGGCGGCTGGCGGGCTCACGACCCTGGCCCTGGCGCCCTTCGACTTCTGGCCGCTGGTGCTGGCGTCAGTGGCCCTCTTCTATCTGGGGCTGCGCGATCTGAATCCGCGCCAGGCGCTGGCTCGTGGCTGGTGTTACGGCTTTGGCCTGTACGGCGCGGGCACCAGCTGGATCTACGTCAGCATCCATACCTACGGTGGTGCTTCGGTACTGCTGGCCGGGCTGCTGATGCTGCTGTTCATCGCCGCAATTGCCCTGTTTTTCGCCCTGCCCGCCTGGGTCTGGGCGCGCTGGCTACGGCGCAACGAAGCGCCGCTGGCCGATGCACTTGCGTTTGCAGCACTATGGCTGTGGCAGGAGGCATTTCGCGGCTGGTTCCTTACCGGCTTCCCGTGGCTTTATTCCGGTTACAGCCAGCTTGACGGACCACTTGCCGGGCTCGCCCCGGTCGGTGGTGTATGGCTAATCTCGTTCTCGCTGGGCCTGACTGCCGCACTGTTGTGCAACCTGCACCGCTTGCGGGCACGCAAATCGTTCCTGGCGACGGGTGTGGTGCTGTTGCTGGCACCCTGGATCGCAGGCATGGCACTCAAGGACCATGCCTGGACATCACCGTCCGGCCCGCCGCTGAAAGTCGCGGCGATGCAGGGCAACATTGAACAAAGCATGAAGTGGGACCCGCAAAAGCTCAATGATCAGCTCGCACTGTACCGGGACATGACCTTCCGTTCACAGCAGGCTGACCTGATCGTCTGGCCGGAAACCGCCGTGCCGGTGCTCAAGGAAAGCGCAGAAGGCTACCTGGCGATGATGGGCAAGTTCGCTTCGGACCGCGGCGCAGCGCTGATCACCGGCGTGCCAGTGCGTGAGCCGACCGGGCGCGGCGAGTATCGCTATTACAACGGCATCACGGTTACCGGCCAAGGCGATGGCACCTACTACAAGCAAAAGCTCGTGCCGTTCGGTGAATACGTGCCGCTGCAGGACCTGTTGCGCGGGTTGATTTCCTTCTTCGACCTGCCGATGTCGGACTTCGCCCGCGGCCCGAACGACCAGGCGCTGTTGCAGGCCAAGGGTTATCACATCGCGCCGTTCATCTGCTACGAAGTGGTTTATCCAGAGTTCGCCGCAGGCCTGTCGGCGCAAAGCGACCTGTTGCTGACGGTCAGCAATGACACTTGGTTCGGTACCTCGATCGGTCCGCTGCAACACTTGCAGATGGCCCAGATGCGCGCCCTTGAAGCGGGCCGCTGGATGATCCGCGCCACCAACAACGGCGTGACCGCGCTGATCGACCCGTTTGGCAGGATTACGGTACAGATTCCGCAGTTCGAACGCGGCGTGTTGTACGGCGAAGTGGTACCGATGCACGAACTCACGCCCTACCTGCGCTGGCGCTCATGGCAACTGGCAATTGTCTGCCTGCTGCTGTTCGGCTGGGCATTGATGGCAGCACGGATTGCCAAAACCGTCTGAGTGCACGAAGCCGGTATCGCCTGCTTTCAGGNNAGGCGATACCGGCTAAAGAGTCAGTGGCTGGGCGGATAAATCCACGGATAAACCAGCAAGCCTGCCGCTTCATTAAGCAACACGCCGCTTTGCGTGAACACACGACTTTCAGGCAGCCAGCCTCCAAAGGGGCGAGCGTTGTCGACACCGAGAAAGCCGACCGGCGCACTCACCACGATAAAACCAGCCTTCTCGAAACTCCAGCGCGCTCGTTGCATATGCCAGGCTTGCGTGACCAGCACCACGCGCTTGATGCCTAGCGGTTGAAGAACCGCAGCGGTCATTGTCGCGTTTTCCCATGTCGTTCGGCTCAGCCCTTCCTGCCAGCGTGCCGTCACACCAAAATCATCGTGCAGCGACTGCGCCATGATCGACGCCTCGCTGGGCGGCTGATCAAAGTGCAAGCCGCCGGTGGTCAGTATTGGCAGCCCGGACGTTTTCGACAACCGCGCCGCCAGACGCAATCGCTCCAGCCCCAGACCAGTCGGTGTATCTGTGCCCCACGTCGGAGAATTGCGCTCACGGCCATTGCCCAGTACCACGATGGCGTCCGCCTGCTGCGCCAGTGTCGCCCACTGCTGCTGTGGCAAGGGCGGGACCCGCTCCATTTTACGGGCAGCGAATTCCACCGCTACCGGCAGGCTCATCAACCACAGCCCGCCAAGACCGACCGCAAAAAATGCCGCTGCCAGGCGCGGACGGGAACGACGCAACCACCAGCCAAGAATGAGCAGAACAAACAGGATACCGGGCGGCAACAGGAGGGTTTTGAGCAGGTAGCGCAAAGGCATCGGGACATCTCCATGGATGTCCGCAGCCTAGAATGTTTGAAGCCAGGCGACAACGCCTGAAGTAAGCAGGCCCTTCGCCTGCGCGCAGAAGCGAGATTTTAAATACTTAACTGTTGCGACCCAACCGTGCCAGGCCCTTGCCTCGTCGCCTGTCTTTCAGCCAGATGATAGTCGCTGACGCTCTGGACGGCCTGCCGAGATCCGGCTGGAAGACCAGCTGCTCCCTGACAGCGACGTCCGCAGCCCTCAGGCCTTTTTCCAGATAGGCTTCGATCAGCTGGAGTTCGGCACTGCTCAAACCCTTGAGTTCAAGCTCGGCTGGCGACTCGTTTCGGAGCCGGACCGAGGTACTCGCCGTCTCGAGCGCAAGCCCGAGGCGGTCGATCAGACGCTCATACAGTTCGGACAGGCTTACTACATGCTGCAACTCGGTCATCCGCTCACCTCATCGAAGATAATCATCACCCTCGAAATTGAGCTTAGCGCTGCTGTGCAAACCGGCATGGAACTGCGACCAACGGGCAGATAGGGCTGTCAGCCGGGCTTTGAGCCCTGCGAGGCGCAATCAGGGTTTCCCTCGATAGACAGCCCTCATGTATGCTACTGCGCTTCCTGTAATTCCACTTCCGTGCTCTTGAGCCCGAACGCACCGCACAGACAGTTGCAATTGTCCGCCACGCGGTGCCGACCTGACTCGGCGAAGCAATGAAGAGGTCAAGGGTCACTAATCTTTAGTAAAAAGTAGCCATGCACGAACTCTATCAGCCCCGCGAAATCGAAGCCGCTGCCCAGACATTCTGGGATGAGCAAAAGTCTTTTGAAGTCAGTGAACAGCCAGGCAAGGACACTTTCTATTGCCTGTCGATGTTTCCTTACCCGAGCGGCAAGCTGCACATGGGTCATGTGCGCAACTACACCATTGGTGACGTGATCTCCCGTTACCAGCGCATGCTGGGCAAGAATGTCCTGCAGCCACTGGGCTGGGACGCGTTCGGCATGCCGGCCGAAAACGCCGCCATCGACAACAACGTTGCGCCGGCCAAGTGGACCTACGAAAACATCGCCTACATGAAGAACCAGCTCAAGAGCCTGGGTCTGGCAGTCGACTGGTCGCGCGAAGTCACCACCTGCAAGCCTGATTACTACCGCTGGGAACAATGGCTGTTCACTCGCCTGTTCGAAAAAGGCGTGATCTACCGCAAGAACGGCACCGTCAACTGGGACCCTGTCGACCAGACCGTACTGGCCAACGAGCAGGTCATCGACGGCCGCGGCTGGCGTTCCGGCGCGCTGATCGAAAAGCGCGAAATCCCGATGTACTACTTCAAGATCACCGCCTACGCAGACGAGCTGCTGGAAAGCCTCGACGAGCTGCCGGGCTGGCCTGAACAGGTCAAGACCATGCAGCGCAACTGGATCGGCAGGTCGCGCGGCATGGAAGTGCAATTTCCGTACGATCAGGCCTCGATCGGCGAAGCCGGTGCACTGAAAGTCTTCACCACTCGCCCTGACACCCTGATGGGCGCGACCTACGTCGCCGTTGCCGCTGAACACCCGCTGGCGACCCTGGCCGCGCAAGGCAACCCTGGGCTGCAAGCGTTCATCGATGAGTGCAAAGGCGGCAGCGTTGCCGAAGCTGACGTTGCCACTCAGGAAAAGAAAGGCCAGCCGACTTCGCTGTTCGTCGAGCACCCGCTGACCGGCGAAAAACTGCCGGTGTGGGTCGCCAATTACGTGTTGATGCATTATGGCGATGGCGCAGTCATGGCCGTGCCGGCACACGATGAGCGTGATTTCGAGTTTGCCACCCAGTACGGTCTGCCGATCAAGCCCGTAGTACGCACCAGCGCCGGCGACCAGACGCCTGCCCCATGGCAGCCGGCCTACGGCGAGCATGGCGAGCTGATCGATTCCGGCGAGTTCACCGGCCTGAATTTCCAGGCCGCATTCGATGCCATCGAAGCGGCACTGGTGAAAAAATCCCTCGGTCAGTCGCGCACTCAGTTCCGCCTGCGTGACTGGGGCATCAGCCGACAGCGTTATTGGGGTTGCCCGATCCCTATCGTGCATTGCGATACCTGTGGCGACGTGCCGGTTCCTGAAGACCAGTTGCCGGTTGTCCTGCCTGAAGACGTAGTGCCTGATGGTGCTGGCTCGCCACTGGCGCGCATGCCCGAGTTCTACGAATGCAGCTGCCCGAAATGCGGCGCACCGGCCAAGCGCGAAACCGACACCATGGACACCTTCGTCGAGTCCTCGTGGTACTACGCTCGCTATGCGTCGCCGCATTACGAGGGTGGTCTGGTCGAGCCGAATGCTGCCAACCACTGGTTGCCGGTGGACCAGTACATCGGCGGCATCGAACACGCCATTTTGCACCTGCTCTATGCGCGCTTCTTCCACAAGTTGATGCGTGACGAAGGCCTGGTGACCTCGAACGAGCCGTTCAAGAACCTGCTGACCCAGGGCATGGTCAACGCCGAAACCTACTTCCGCATGGAAACCAGCGGCAAGAAGACCTGGATCAACCCGGCCGAGGTGACTCTCGAAAGAGACGCCAAGGCCAAGGTTATCAGCGCGAAGCTGACCAGCGATGGCCTGCCGGTGGAAATCGGCGGCACTGAAAAGATGTCGAAGTCGAAGAAAAACGGCATCGACCCGCAAACCATGATCGATCAGTACGGTGCCGATACCTGCCGTCTGTTCATGATGTTCGCCTCCCCGCCCGACATGAGCCTGGAGTGGTCCGACTCGGGCGTCGAAGGCTCGCATCGCTTCCTGCGCCGCGTGTGGCGTCTGGCTCAGGCGCATGTCGCTCAAGGCCCGTCGACCGGCCTGGACGTTGCGGCATTGTCCGATGAGCAGAAAGTCATCCGCCGCTCGATTCACCAGGCGATCAGACAGGCGAGCCAGGATATTGGCCAGAACCAGAAATTCAATACCGCCGTCGCACAAGTGATGACGCTGATGAACGTCCTGGAAAAAGCCCCGCAGGTCACCCCGCAGGATCGCGCGCTGCTGCAGGAGGGTTTGGAAACGGTCACCCTGCTGCTGGCACCGATCACGCCGCACATCAGCCACGAGCTGTGGACGCAACTGGGCCACAATGAGCCGGTCATCGACGCTGGCTGGCCTGCGTGCGATGCAAATGCGCTGGTCCAGGACAGCCTGCAACTGGTCATTCAGGTCAACGGCAAACTGCGCGGCCATATCGAAATGCCCGCCAGCGCCAGCCGCGAAGAAGTCGAAGCGGCCGCACGTATCAACGAGAACGTATTGCGCTTCACTGATGGCCTGACCATTCGCAAGGTGATCGTCGTGCCTGGCAAGCTGGTCAACATCGTCGCAAGCTGATTGGATCGGGCGCCCGNNTGCCCGGCAGACGCCGGGCGCCGAACATATTTCCAGGGTACGCAGTGTCGGCCCAAACGGATTCAAGGGGAGCATCAAGATGATCAAACGCAATTTGCTGGTGATGGGCCTGGCTGTTCTGTTGAGTGCCTGTGGCTTCCAGCTGCGCGGCACCGGCACCACCGAGCTGGCCATCAAGGAGCTGGATGTCAGCGCGCGTAACGCTTATGGCGAAACCGTGACCCAACTCACTCGCCTGCTGACCAGTTCCGGCGTCAAGGTCTACACCGGCGCGCCTTACAAGCTCATGCTGACCAACGAAGCAGAAACCCAGCGCGCCATCAGCTATTCGGGTTCGGGTCGCTCGGCTGAATACCAGCTGACCACCACTCTGACCTATGAAGTGCATGGCGACAGAGATCGTTTCCTGCTCGGCGACAAGGTCACTGCAGACCGCTCCTACGTTCACGATGGCAACAACCTGACCGGTTCCGATCAGGAAGCTGCCCAGGTTCGTCAGGAAATGCGTAACGACCTGATCCAGAAAATGATGGCGCGCTTGCAGCAAATGACGCCGACACGCCTTGAAGAACTGCAGGCCAAGGCCGACGCAGTTGCCAAGGCTGAAGCCGACGCACAGGAAGCCGCCCAGCGGATCCGCGACGAGACGCCTCAGCAATCGCCTGTAGAAGTACCGGCCAGGTAAGTGTCCGGGGCCAGTCAGCTGGCCCCGGCATGCTCTGACTCATGAAACTCGCCCCCGCCCAACTCGGCAAGCACTTGCAAGGCACACTTGCGCCCGTCTATGTGATCAGCGGTGACGATCCGCTGCTCTGTCAGGAAGCGGCTGACGCCATTCGCGCGGCCGCACGCCAGCAGGGCTTCGATGAGCGCCAGGTGTTCAGCGCCGACGCCAGCTTCGACTGGGGCACATTGCTCCAGGCGGGTGCCAGCATGTCGCTGTTTGCAGAGCGCCGTCTCCTGGAGTTGCGTCTGCCCTCCGGCAAGCCCGGCGACAAGGGTGCTGCGGCGCTCATGGAATA
>NZ_LJQT01000356.1:20660-21474 GCF_001400515.1 Pseudomonas meliae
GAATATTGCGCCAGACCTGCCGAAGACACCCTGCTGCTGATCAGCCTGCCCAAGCTCGATGGCAGTGCGCAGAAAACCAAATGGGGCAAGGCACTGGTTGAGGGTGCGCAAACCCAGTTCGTGCAAATCTGGCCGGTGGACGTCGGCCAGCTGCCGCAATGGATTCGCCAGCGCCTGTCGCAGGCGGGCCTGGCAGCGACTCAGAACGCCGTCGAACTGATCGCGGCCCGGGTCGAAGGCAACCTGCTGGCCGCCGCGCAGGAAATCGAAAAGTTCAAGCTGATGGCCGAAGAAGGCCAGATCACCGTCGAGACAGTACAGGCGGCCGTGGCCGACAGTGCGCGCTTCGACGTATTCGGTCTGACCGATGCAGTGCTCAACGGCGAAGCTGCCCATGCCTTGCGCATGCTGGAAGGGCTGCGCGGCGAAGGGGTCGAAACCCCAGTGATCCTTTGGGCGCTGACTCGCGAACTGCGTGCACTGGCCAACATGTCCCAGCAGTTCAGTCAGGGCGTACCACTCGACAAAGTGTTCAGCTCGGCCCGCCCGCCGATCTGGGACAAGCGCAAACCATTGATGAGCAAAGCCCTGCAACGCCATTCGGCAAAACGCTGGAGCCAATTGCTCATGGATGCACAACGCATCGATGCGCAGATCAAGGGGCAGGCGCCAGGCTCGCCGTGGAGCAGCCTCAGCCGACTGGCGCTGCTGATGGCGGGGCAACGGCTGGCACTGCCTGCGGAGTGAGTGGGTGTTGTCGACTCTCGTTCCCGCGCTCTGCGTGGTAACGCCTTTCAGGACGCTCTGCGTCCTC
>NZ_LJQT01000356.1:21482-35442 GCF_001400515.1 Pseudomonas meliae
AGAGCGTCACGAACTGCATGTCGACGCGGAGCGCCGGCACGATAAAGCGAGCAGCCTGCACCGCCCCCTTCGTGAGCAAGCTCGCTCCCACAGGTATTGCATTCAAGTCCGCCTCCCGCGTCATAGCACACGACTATTAGACACAAGCGCCGTTCTGCCCGATTATTTGCATCGCTTTACAACACCCATCAGGAGCACCCCGCCATGAGCAAGCCAAAGCGGCCGAACAAGGCCAAATCCATCATCGCCCAGCCATTGTTCCGCAGTCGTCAGGAACAACCCGCCAAGGGCAAAGGCAGCTACCGCCGCGAAGCCTTCCAGTCTACCAGTCTACCAGTCTAAAAGCTGGGAGGCTTCCTGCTTTATGGCGGCCTGATATCGAGCAACATCTCCGGGGCGCTTTCAACCGCTTAGCCGTGTTATGGTCTGCACCTAACGGTAATACCCTTGGACTCAAGCATGCCTTCTCGTTTTACCCATCGCCCGCAGCTGCGCCAACTCATCGCTGCCTCCAGCCTTGTTGCCTTGGTAGCCTGCGCAGAAAAACCCACTGCAGCCGATGCCACGCCTCTTCAATCCAGCAAAGCACAGACAAACGCTCCTGCCGTAGCCCCTACGCCTGCGCTGGTCGTTGATGACAGCCTCACGATTCAACCCGCCGTCAGCTTCAGCGAATGGCAGGCCGGTTTTCGTGTTCAGGCGTTAAAGGCAGGTATCCAGGCGGATGTATTCGATCAGGCATTCGCCGGTGTCACTCCCGACATGAGCGTGGTCAAGGCCGACCGCAGCCAGCCTGAGTTCACCCGTCCGATCTGGGAATATCTGGACGGTGCCATCTCCGCCGCACGCGTGCGCAAGGGGCAGGCGCTGCTTTCGCAGTACGCTGACGATCTGCAGAAGATCGAGCAGCAGTATGGTGTGGATCGTCAGGCGCTGGTCGCGGTATGGGGCATGGAAAGTAATTTCGGGTCGTTCCAGGGCACGCAATCCGTCATTCGCTCGCTGGCTACGCTGGCCTATGAAGGTCGCCGTCCCGGTTTTGCACAGAGCCAGTTGCTGGCCGCGCTGGAAATCATCCAGCATGGCGACATCACACCGGACAAGATGCTGGGTTCGTGGGCCGGTGCGATGGGCCAGACCCAGTTCATCCCGACCACCTATAACACTCATGCCGTCGACTTTGACGGCGATAGCCGCCGTGACATCTGGAACACTCCCGCCGATGCCCTGGCCTCCACTGCGCATTACCTGCAAAGCTCTGGCTGGCAACGCGGTCAGCCCTGGGGCTTTGAAGTGGTACTCGGCTCCGGGTTTGATTACTCGCTGGCAGATTCGACCACTCGCAAGAGCCTCGCTGAATGGCAACAACTGGGCCTGAAACAGCCGGACGGCTCGGCGATTCCAGTCGCAGCCAGCCAGCAGCAAGCCGCCTTGTTGTTGCCAGCCGGTTATCGCGGGCCAGCCTTTCTGGTGCTGGATAACTTCCGAGCCATTCTCAAGTACAACAACTCCACCTCGTACGCACTGGCGATCAGCCTGCTTTCTGACCGGTTCAAAGGGGCCGGGTACGTAGTAGGTGCATGGCCACGCGGGGACACTCCGCTGAGCCGCTCTGAACGCATTGAACTGCAAACCCTGCTCTCGGCACGTCAATATGACGCAGGCGCACCAGACGGCATTATCGGTGCCAATACGCGCAAGGCCATTCGTAGCGCGCAGCAGTCATTCGGCTGGCCGGCAGATGGTTACCCGACGCATGAATTGCTGGAGGCCCTGCGCAAGCCTTTGGGGCAATAATCGGGAGGACGCAGAGCGTCCAGAACGGCATGCCCACGCGGAGCGTTGGCACGATANNNNCGGTATCGCTACCTGGCCCTTCTTGTTTTTGCGGCGTGCTGTCAGAGCATTGCCTTGGCGATCTTGGCTTGCTCGTCGGCATGATACGAAGAGCGTACCAGCGGCCCGGATGCGACGTTCTTGAAGCCCATCTTGTAACCTTCCTCGGCGAACCAGGCGAAAGTGTCCGGGTGCACAAAGCGCTGCACCGGCAGGTGGTTGCGCGATGGCTGCAGGTACTGACCCAGCGTCAGCATGTCGATGTCGTGCTCGCGCATGCGCTGCATGACTTCGATAACCTCTTCGTCGGTCTCGCCCAGGCCCAGCATAAGCCCGGATTTGGTCGGTACATGCGGGACCATCTGTTTGAAGCGCTGCAACAGGGTCAACGACCACTGGTAGTCCGAACCCGGACGCGCAGCCTTGTACAGACGCGGCACGGTTTCCAGATTGTGGTTGAACACATCCGGTGGCTCGGCAGCGGTGATTTCCAGCGCCACGTCCATCCGGCCACGGTAGTCGGGCACCAGTGTTTCGAGCTGTACGCCCGGCGACAGGAGGCGGATTTCGCGAATGCAGTCGGCAAAGTGCTGAGCACCACCGTCACGCAAGTCATCGCGGTCTACCGAGGTAATCACTACGTACTTCAGACGCAGGTCGGCAATTGCGATGGCAAGGCTCTTCGGTTCGTTGACGTCGAGCGGCTTCGGACGACCATGGCCCACGTCGCAGAATGGGCAGCGACGGGTGCAGATGTCGCCCATGATCATGAACGTTGCGGTGCCACCGGAGAAGCATTCGCCCAGGTTCGGGCAGGACGCCTCTTCACAGACACTGTGCAGCTTGTGCTTGCGCAGCAATTGCTTGATACGGTCGACTTCCGGAGAAACCGGGATGCGCACACGAATCCAGTCGGGTTTCTTCGGCAGATCTACCGTTGGAATGATCTTGACCGGGATGCGCGCAACCTTTTCCGCTCCGCGAAGCTTAACGCCCGCTTCGACTTTCGGACGGGCCACTCGCTCGGAAACATCCAGCGTCGGGATCAGGGTTTGCACGGTGTCAGTCATAATGGTTTATTCCGCCCGTAAGGGTCGCCTGCTCAGCGTAGTCGAGGTGTTTGACGAGCTGCGCACGCAGTCGGGCACTTACCTCGGAAAATTCTATCTGCCCTGCCTGATCGCTCAGTTGGGTCATGGCCAACCCGGCGTATCCGCAAGGGTTGATGCGGCGGAACGGCCCCAGGTCCATGTCGACGTTCAACGCCAGACCATGAAACGAGCAGCCGTTGCGAATGCGCAGACCGAGCGACGCGATTTTCGCGCCGTCGACGTATACACCCGGTGCATCGGCCTTGGCGGCTGCCTTGACGTCGTAGTCGGCGAGCAAGGCGATAAGGGTATTCTCGATCCGTGTTACCAGATCGCGAACACCGAAACCAAGGCGCCTGACGTCCAGCATCAGGTAAGCCACCAGTTGGCCCGGGCCATGATAAGTCACTTGGCCGCCACGATCGACCTGTACGACAGGAATATTGCCCGGCAGCAGCAAATGTTCGGCCTTGCCGGACTGTCCCTGGGTGAAAACCGGGGGGTGCTGGACCAGCCAGACCTCATCGGCAGCCTCGCGGCCACGCCCATCGGTAAAGCGCTGCATAGCGTGCCAGGCGGTTTCGTAATCGATCAGGCCCAGATCACGAAAACCCAGCGCAACCGTCATCAGAGCACCATGTGCACGAAACCCGTAGCGCGAAGGGCACTATTGATATCGCGCAATTGATCTTCGCCTGTAGCGACGATGTGCAACTGGACGGTGGTGTATTTGCCGTTGCTGCTCTGACGCTCGGCGAGTGTCTTGAGGTCGACCTGAGCGTACTTGTGCAGGACTTCCATAACAGCAGCAGTAAAGCCCACGCTGGTGTCACCGATCACCTTGATCGGATAGTCATCGCAGGGGAATTCGATTTTGTGCGACTTGATGTCGGTATCAGTCATGGCAGTAAAGGTCTCACAAGCCGTGACGACGGACACGCGGCCCGCTCAGANNGATCATGAGCAGGCCGCGAGAAGGTCGGCAGTAGTTACTGGAGGGTCAGTTGAACAAGCCGTAGAAGAACAGGCGGATGCTATCCCACACGCGGCGGAAAATGCCACCTTCCTCAACTGCATCAAGCGCAATCAGGTTAGCGGTATGAACCACCTGATCGTCTTTCTTGACCTCGACCTTACCGATCACGTCGCCCTTGGCGATTGGCGCAACCAGTTGCGGGTTCATGGTCATACTGGCGGACAGCTTCTTCATGTCGCCTTTTGGCATGGTCATGCTCAGATCTTCAGCCAGACCGGCCTTGACCTGACGCTCAGTGCCTTTCCAGACGGTTGCCTGAGCCAGCTCGGTGCCCTTCTGATAGAAGTTCTGGGTTTCGAAGAAACGGAAGCCATAGGTCAGCAGCTTCTGGGTTTCAGCCGCGCGGGCCTGCTCGCTGTTGGTGCCGAACACTACTGCGATCAGACGCATGCCATCACGTACAGCCGAAGACACCATGCAGTAGCCGGCCTCGTCGGTGTGGCCGGTCTTCAGACCGTCAACGGTCTTGTCGCGCCACAGCAGCAGGTTGCGGTTAGGCTGCTTGATGCCGTTCCAGAAGAACTCTTTCTGCGAGTAGATCGCATAGTGAGCCGGGTCTTCGTGAATGATTGCACGCGCCAGGATCGCCATGTCGTGAGCCGACGAGTAGTGCTCGGGGTTCGGCAGACCGGTCGGGTTCATGAAGTGGCTGTTGGTCATGCCCAGATCGCCGGCGGTCTTGTTCATCATGTCGGCAAATGCATCTTCGCTGCCGGCAATGTGCTCGGAGATCGCGACGCTGGCGTCGTTACCCGATTGAATAATGATGCCGTGCAGCAGGTCGCTGACCGTCACCTGGCTGCCCACCTTGATGAACATCCGCGAACCGCCTGTGCGCCAGGCATTTTCACTGATGGTCACCGGATCGTTCTCGCCGATCTGGCCGCGACGAATTTCCAGGGTCGCGATGTAGGCAGTCATCAGCTTGGTCAGACTGGCAGGTGCCAGACGCTGATCACCGTTGTTCTCGACCAGAACGTTGCCGCTGGTGGCATCCATCAGTACGTAGGACTTGGCTGCCAGTTGCGGCGCAGCAGGCGTCATCTGCTCTGCCGCCCAGACGGTCGGGGTGATAATCAGTGGAACAAGCAGGCACAAACGTTTTGCAAAGGTGGTGATGTTCATCCGTCTCTCGAGAATCCTAATGGGCAAACATGCCCTTGCGGGCAAAACTGAACAGACCGGCGAGGCGAAAACGCCTCGGTACGGCTCGTGGCGCCAGGCTGTAACCCTGGCTGACAAAGTCGCCTGTTCGACACACGACCTTGTGGGCAGTTACCTGCAACGCTGGCCCTGATGGCAAAGCTGCGCTGCCTGCGACTGCATATCGTCCTCCGTTGTTGCTGGAAAACGATTGTCGAAAAACTTATTGATCCGATGTCACTACGCTTGGCTGACCCAGATTGGCCGACCTGACGCTGTTTTGCAGTTGCTGGGCTTCACCCGGCGTGTCGATCGGTCCCATCCGGACCCGATAGAGCGTTTGCTGATTGCGAGCTATCGAGCTGACGAACACCGGCGCTCGAACCATCCCGCTCAGTTTCGACCTCAGGAGCTCCGCAGCGTCCGGGTTGGCGAAGGCCCCCACCTGGAGAAACAGCCCAGCGGCTTGTCCTGAAGCGTTTTTTTTTGCGTCAACCTGCAACGGCACGACAGGTGCGGCATGTTGCTGCGGTGGCGGCGTGTATTGCTCGACGGTTCCGGTCGATGTCGACAGCGCGGGCGGCGTGGCCTGAGCCATCACTTGCGGCTGATTGAGCATCAGCGGTGCAGGACGGCCACGTTGGGCCCACCATTCCTGCGGGTCGATACCTTCGACCTTGACCCGGGCGGTGCCGGTTTCGGCATAGCCCAGCTTTTTGGCGGCGGCGTAGGACAAGTCGATAATGCGGTCCGAATAGAATGGCCCGCGATCGTTGACGCGCAGAATCACCGTGCGGTTGTTGTCCAGGTTGGTCACTTTGACATAGCTGGGCAGCGGCAGGGTCTTGTGCGCGGCGCTCATGCCATACAGGTCATACACCTCGCCGTTGGCGGTGTTCTGGCCATGAAACTTGGTGCCATACCAGGAAGCGGTGCCCGAAGCGACGTAACGCTTTGAATCGCTCATCGGGAAATAGGTCTTGCCCAGCACCGTATACGGGTTCGCCTTGTAGGCACCGGTATGCAGGGTCGGCGTTGCATCGGGGATGCGCGAGACATCCACGTCCCACCACGGCGCGCCGTCCTTGTGGGCACGGTTAATGTCCAGCCCCGGCATCGAGCGCACAGCGGCACCGCCTTTTGGCGACTGCGACGAGGTTGTGCGTGACGGCGACGAGCAACTGGCAACCAGCACTGCCAGGCCGGTCAGCGCCAGAAGTTTGAATGTTTGCAGAATCGGCAATGCCCGCATTACTTGACGCCTCGAGCTTGAACCAACGATTCAGACAGCTGATACACGGCCATGGCGTACATCACACTGCGGTTATAACGGGTGATAGCATAAAAATTGTTCAAACCCAGCCAGTATTCAGGACCATTGTCGCCTTCAAGACGGAACGCCGTTACCGGCATATCGTCGCGCAGCGCATCATGACTCGCCCAGCCCAGCTGTCGCAACTCCCCGACCGACATTACCGGATCAAGCGCAGGGCTCAACCCTTCGTCAACCCGGTCGCCACGTGCGGTCGCGCGGCTGACTACCGGCTGACCGGCTACCCAGCCATGACGCTTGAAATAACTGGCAACGCTGCCGATGGCATCGTCCGGGTCGGTCCAGATGTTGATATGGCCGTCGCCGTCGAAATCCACTGCATAGGCGCGGAAACTGCTCGGCATGAACTGCGGCAGGCCCATTGCTCCGGCGTACGAGCCTTTGAGAGTCAAGGGGTCAACCTGTTGTTCGCGAGCCAGCAGCAGAAACTCACGCAATTCCTTGCGGAAGAACTGTGCGCGTGGCGGGTAATCGAAACCGAGCGTCGACAATGCATCGATCACCCGGTAATTGCCGGTGTTGCGGCCGAAAAAGGTTTCCACGCCAATGATCGAAACGATGATCTGCGCCGGTACACCATATTCCTGCTCGGCGCGGGCCAATGCGGCCTCGTGCTGACGCCAGAAATCGACACCGCGGGCGATGCGCGTATCGGTGATGAACATCGGCCGATACTCTTTCCACTGCTTGACCCGTTCGGCCGGGCGGGAAATGGCATCGAGAATGGCCTGCTTGCGCTCCACCTCACGAAACAGGCTCATCAACTGCTCACCGGCAAAACCGTGATCGCGGGTCAGCTCACCGACGAATTCCGCTACCTGGGGCGAACCCTCATAGTCGCCGGCCAGCGCCTCTTGCACCGATCCAAGGATGCCTACCAGACCGACCACCGGAGCATATCGAGCCCAGTTACGCATTGCTTGCATTGAATAGTTCACCTTAATCAAACTTGAGCAATCCATTTACGGTGTGTATGGATCGACATCAAAACCCCAAACGCTGACAGTAGGGTCACCAGCGAAGTTCCGCCGTAGCTAATGAAGGGCAATGGCACCCCCACCACTGGCAGCAGGCCACTGACCATACCGATGTTGACGAAAACGTAAACAAAAAACGTCATGGTCAACGCTCCGGCCAGCAGTTTGCCGAATAATGTCTGCGCCTGTGCCGTGATCACAAGCCCACGGCCGATCAGCAGCATATAGATGATCAGCAGCGCACAGATTCCCACCAGACCGAACTCTTCACCCAGTACCGCGATGATGAAGTCGGTGTGGCTTTCCGGCAGAAAGTCCAGGTGCGACTGAGTGCCCAGCAGCCAGCCTTTGCCGAAAACACCGCCCGAACCAATGGCTGCCTTTGACTGAATGATGTTCCAGCCGGTGCCCAGCGGATCGCTTTCCGGGTCGAGAAAGGTCAGCACGCGCTGTTTCTGGTAGTCGTGCATGAAGAAGAACCACATGGCCACTGCAGCAGGCACAGCGGCCGCCAGCACACTGATAATCCAGCGCCAGCGCAGGCCGGCCATGAACAGCACGAAGGCCCCGGACGCCAGAATCAGCAGCGAGGTGCCCAGGTCAGGCTGGCGCACGATCAGAATGAACGGCACACCGACCAGGGCGAGACTGACCGCCACATGCTTCAAATGCGGGGGCAGCGTGCGCTTGGACAGGTACCAGGCGATGGTCGCCGGCATGATGATCTTGAGAAACTCCGAAGGCTGGAAGCGGATCACCCCGGGAATGTTGATCCAGCGCGTCGCGCCCATGGCGTTGTGACCCATGACATCCACCACTACCAGCAGCAGGACGCCGATGACATACAGTACCGGCACCCAGCGCGCCATGAAGCGCGGCTCCAACTGGGCGATCACCACCATCGCCACCAGACCGATACCAAACGAGCTGGCCTGCTTGATGAGCAGGTCCCAGTTCTTGCCGCTGGCCGAATACAGGACGAACAGGCTGCCAGCCGCAAGGGTCAGCAACAGGATCAACAACGGGCCATCGATATGAATGCGCTGCAAAAAAGTGGCACGGCGACGCATCACGTCTTCGCTGGACAGGATGCGGTCGAAATTACTCTTCACGGGCCGCAGCCTCCAGATTCAGGGAACCGGCATACTCAGGCTTGAGATGGCCGTTTTCGTCGAGCAGCCAGGCGTCCATCACCTGCCGCACAACGGGTGCAGCAACGCCGGAACCGGACTCGCCGTTCTCGACCATCACTGCAACAACGATTTTTGGATTGTCGGCCGGTGCAAAACCGACAAACAGGGCATGGTCACGGTGACGCTCCTGAACCTTGGTACGGTCGTATTTCTCGCCCTGCTTGATGGCGACTACCTGAGCCGTACCGCTTTTGCCGGCGATCCGGTATTGCGCACCGATGGCAGCCTTGCGCGCCGTACCACGCGCGCCATGCATCACTTCCTGCATGCCGTGGTTGACTCGCCCCCAGTTGGCCGGGTCGCGCAGCACGATGTTCGGCATCGGGTTTTCATCCACAGGCGCCTTGCCTTCGATGGTTCTGGCCAGATGCGGACGGTTCCACACACCCTTGTTGGCCACCAGTGCGGTCGCCTGGGCCAGTTGCAACGGCGTTGCCTGCATGTAGCCCTGCCCAATGCCGAGAATCAGGGTTTCGCCAGGGAACCAGGCCTGGCGACGGGTCGCACGCTTCCATTCACGGGACGGCATCAGACCGGGGGACTCCTCGAACATATCCAGCGACACTTTCTGCCCGATGCCGAACTTGTTCATGTAGGTGGAAAGCCGATCTATGCCCAGTTTGTGCGCCAGATCGTAGAAGTACGTGTCATTGGAACGCATGATCGCGGTATCCAGATCCACCCAGCCATCACCGGTGCGGTTCCAGTTACGGTACTTGTGATCGTAATTGGGCAGTTGGTAATAGCCAGGGTCGAACACTCTTGAGCCGGGCGTTACTGCACCGGCGTCCAGCCCGGCAATCGCCACGGCAGGCTTGATGGTCGAACCGGGCGGGTAAAGGCCGCGCAGAATGCGGTTGAACAGCGGCCGGTCTATTGAATCGCGTAGCTCGGCGTAGGCCTTGAAGCTGATGCCGGTGACAAACAGATTCGGATCGAAACTGGGCGCGCTGACCATCGCCAGCACTTCTCCGGTGGCAGGGTCCAGCGCGACTACCGCGCCACGACGCCCACCCAATGCGGCCTCGGCAGCTTCCTGAAGGTTGATGTCCAGGCTAAGAACGATGTCCTTTCCAGGGATCGGGTCGGTGCGTTTGAGCACGCGCAGCACGCGGCCACGGGCGTTGGTCTCGACCTCTTCGTAGCCGACCTGACCATGCAGATCGGGTTCGTAAAATCGCTCGATACCGGTCTTGCCGATATGGTGCGTGCCGCTGTAATTGATCGGGTCGAGGCTCTTGAGCTCTTTTTCGTTGATCCGCCCCATGTAACCGACCGAGTGAGCAAAATGCGGCCCTTGCGGGTAATGCCTGACCAGTTGCGCAACCACTTCGACACCTGGCAGGCGGAACTGGTTGACCGCAATCAGGGCGATCTGCTCTTCGCTCAGCTCGAACAGGATGGGCACCGGCTCGAACGGCCGACGCCCCTGCCTCATGCGCTTTTCGAAGATGATGCGATCGTCAGGGGTGAGCTGCAGGATCTCGACAATGGTGTCGAGCACGCTGGACCACTCGCCTGCGCGTTCACGGGTCATGCTGAGACTGAAACTGGGCCGGTTATCGGCGACCACAACGCCATTGCGATCGTAGATCAGCCCACGGCTGGGCGGAATCGGCTGAACGTGAACGCGGTTGTTTTCCGAAAGCGTGGAGTGATACTCGTACTGGATGACCTGCAGGTAATACAGCCGGGCAATCAGCACGCACACCAGCAACACCACCGCCACGGCACCGAACACGACCCTACCACGCACCAGGCGTGCGTCCTTTTCGTGGTCTTTGAGGCGGATCGGTTGAGACATTTAGGCCGTATTCACAGTAAAGACGATGCTACTTGTGATAAGGGTGCCCGGACAGGACTGTCCAGGCGCGATACATCTGTTCGCCGATCAGAATGCGCACCAGTGGATGCGGCAGGGTCAGCGGCGACAGGGACCAGCGTTGTTCACTGCGGGCACAGACTTCAGGTGCCAGCCCCTCGGGGCCGCCGACCATCAGGTTGACCGTGCGTGCATCGAGACGCCAGCGATCGAGTTCGACCGCCAGCTGTTCGGTGCTCCACGGTTTGCCATGCACTTCAAGCGTGACAATCCGCTCGCCCGGCTGCACTTTCGCCAGCATCGCCTCGCCTTCCTGACGGATAAAGCGCGCAACATCAGCGTTCTTGCCCCGGGTATTGAGCGGGATTTCCACCAGTTCAAGCGCAAGCTCGGAGGGCATCCGCTTGGCGTACTCGTGCCAACCTTCTTCCACCCACTTGGGCATGCGCGAACCCACAGCAATCAGACGCAAACGCACATCAAGGCCTTATTCGTTGCCTGGAGTGTGATGCGCAGCGCTGGCGGCACGGCTTTGTTCAGCGCCCTGCCACAAGCGTTCCAGGTCGTAGAACTGGCGTGCCGCAGCGGTCATTACGTGAACGATCACATCGCCCAGGTCCAGCAGAACCCAGTCGCTGTCGCCCTTGCCTTCTTCGCTCAGGGACTTCAGGCCGGCCGCCTTGACCTTGTCACGGACGTTATCGACCAGTGCATTCAACTGACGGTTGGACGTACCGGTGCAGATCAGCATGTAGTCAGCGATGCTGGTCTTGTCACGCACATCGATGGTCAGGATGTCTGCACCCTTGACTTCTTCAAGGGCTGCAATCGCAACATTGATGACTTCTTCACTGCTCATTTTTTGCTTTGTCATATAAAACTCATTCAGCTCGTATGTGTGGGACCGTTCAAACGCTTATCGATCAAAGCAGTTTCAGGACGACCCATCAGTGTTCGGCGCGCGGTAAAGTCCGCGTGCATCGATATAGGCCAGTACCGCGTCTGGCACCAGAAAACGTACCGACTTACCGCTGGCCAGCAGTTGACGGATCTGGGTGGCAGACACCGATAAAGGCGTCTGCCAGACGAATGTAATGTGTCCACCCGGCCCTTTCAGGGCCTTGGGGTCGCTGACCGCGCGTGCCGCCAGCAGATTGCGCATGGCATCCGGCGACTCGCTGTCCGCGTCCGGGCGTTGCAGCACCACGATATGGCAGTGCTCCAGCAGTTCTTCCCACCTGTGCCAGGTTGGCAGCCCGCAAAAGGCATCCCAACCCAGCAACAGGAACAGCTGGTCCTGAGGCGCCAGTTCGGCGCGCATCGATTCCAGTGTGTCGAGGGTATACGACGGTTTGTCCCGTTTCAGTTCACGGTCATCCACCGTCAAGGGCGACACGCCAGCAACCGCGCTCTGAACCATCGCCAGACGGTCCTCGGCGGTGACACTCGGCATGTCACGATGCGGAGGCCTGGCGCTGGGCGTCAGGCGCAACTCATCGAGTTCCAGCAGTTCGGCCACTTCAAGCGCACCGCGCAAGTGACCGATATGAACCGGGTCAAACGTACCCCCAAGCATACCGATACGTCTGGGCAGCGCTGTCGTGGGGTTGTTCAAGTCAGGCTTGTCCGCGCAATTGACCATCACCGATCACGATGTACTTCTCGCAGGTCAACCCTTCAAGCCCGACTGGACCGCGGGCGTGCAGCTTATCAGTAGAAATGCCGATCTCGGCACCCAATCCGTATTCGAACCCGTCCGCAAAGCTGGTCGGTGCATTGACCATGACCGAACTGGAATCGACCTCTGCCATGAACCGGCGAATCTGACTTTGATGGTCGGAAACGATGGCATCGCTGTGATGCGAACCATAATGGTTGATGTGCTCGATGGCTTCGTCCAGCCCTGAAACGACGCGAATCGACAGGATTGCAGCCAGGTATTCGGTGTGCCAGTCGTCTTCGGTGGCCGGAATTACGTCGATCAGGTCACGGGTGCGCTCGCAACCGCGCAACTCGACGCCCTTCTCGCGAAACTGCGCGGCCATGGCGGGCAGGAAATCGGCGGCGATGGTTTGATCGACCAGCAGGGTTTCCATCGCGCCGCAGATCCCGTAGCGGTACGTCTTGGCATTGAAGGCAATCTTCTGCGCCTTGGCCAGATCGGCGTGGGCACTGACATACACATGGCAGATGCCGTCCAGATGCTTGATGACCGGCACGCGCGCATCGCGGCTGACCCGCTCGATCAGGCCCTTGCCGCCACGCGGAACGATGACGTCAACGTACTCGGGCATGGTGATCAATGCGCCAACCGCTGCACGGTCGGTGGTTTCAACCACCTGCACCACAGCAGCAGGCAGCCCGGCCTCGGCCAGACCACGCTCGATGCAGGCGGCAATGGCACGATTGGAATGAATGGCTTCGGAACCGCCGCGCAGGATAGTCGCGTTACCGGACTTCAGGCACAGACTGGCCGCATCGATGGTCACATTCGGACGCGACTCGTAGATGATTCCCACAACACCCAGCGGCACACGCATCTTGCCGACCTGAATACCCGAAGGCCGATAGCTCATGTCGCGGATCGCACCGACCGGGTCTGCCAGATCTGCTACCTGACGCAACCCGACGATCATGCTGTCGATACGCGCGGGGGTCAGGGCCAGTCGTTCCAGCATTGCCGGCTCAAGGCCATTGGCCTGACCATTGGCCAGGTCCAGCGCATTGGCGGCAGACAGCTCGGCGCGCGCTTCATCCAGAGCAGCGGCAGTGGCTTGCAGGGCGCGGTTCTTCTGCGCAGTGCTGGCACGACCGATCACTCGCGAGGCTTCGCGGGCGGCGCGACCCAGGCGGGTCATGTAGTCAAGAACGGACTCAGTCATGGTCTCAGAGGTCTTGGCAAAGAGGAAAGCGGCTGATTATAGCTGTCGTGCCGCACGAACGACAGCGCAGACAGGCGGATGGTCGATATCAGTGCGCAGATTTATTGCGCAGACCGATGCCTATCCCCCTCAGCCCTCATCGTTACATACAAAGTCCGCTTTTGATTCTGGCCGAAAGCCATAGGAGCGGACTTGTCCGCGAAAGGGCCGTGACATCCGCAGGAGATGTGTCGCCCGAGATAAAGCTTTCGCGAACAAGTTCGCTCCCACGCCCTGCGGGCAGAAGCCTGAACGCCACCATTTATCACGCTCAGCCCTCATCGTTATACACAAGTCCGCTTTTGATTCTGGCCGAAAGCCGTAGGAGCGGACTTGTCCGCGAAGGGGCCGTGACATCCGCAGGAGGTGTATCGCCCGAAATAAAGCTTTCGCGAACAAGTTCGCTCCCACGCCCTGCGGGCAGAAGCCTGAACACCCCCATTTTCCGGGCTCGTCAGGACTCGTGCATAACGATGAGCGCTCAGCCTGCGCGCCCTCTCGACCAGCGTCGCAATGAGACGCACGCACAAAACGCTCTTATGGGTTAACCGGTTTGTCATGCCTCAGTCACTTTCAGAAACAACAAAGCCGCTAAGGAGGCGCTGCAA
>NZ_LJQT01000029.1:0-2988 GCF_001400515.1 Pseudomonas meliae
ATTTTATCTACACCCTCTTAAAGGAAAAAAAAGCCATCGCACGAATGATGGCCAAATGAAACCACCTCAAATAAAGTGTCGGACAATCTTTATATGTGGGTTGCCCGTTAATAAAAAACAGGGGGTTTATCCTTATTGCGCGCACAGTTCTGCAAGGCCCTGATTAATCATCAGAACATTCAAGGACACACGCAAAATGACTTACGTCCAGACGTGCAGAGCCGTCGAAAAACAACATGCAGATCTGGATAACGCGAAGGCGACCGGGCAGGCACCGTCCAAGGCAGGCAATGCCTCAGGGGTAAGCAGCCAGCGTAACGGTGGTCTGACACAAGACTGATAGAGCACGGCTAGATTCCTTTCCTGGCGAGGAGAAAGACTTGTGGTCTGCCCTCCTGCACTATTTGTGGACGCTCTGGCGTCCGTTAACTGCACTTTGGTGCGTGTAGGCACCCCTTGAATGCAGCGTGCACCAATGGTTTATGGCACGACCGTTCCACTTGAAAGAACTGTGCCAATTTGTGTCTTTTTGTATCTGGAGGGGTACATTTTCATGTAATCGACGCTAAAGGCCCCCGCCGGGTGATGTTCGGGGCCTTGACTTGAAGACATGGGAGAAGATGAAAGCCAGCGATGGCTGGCTCTGGGGAAGGGCATTACTTTTCAGAGCGTCAGGGACCGCTTCGATACTCAGAGCTGCTCCAGCGCTTGTATCCGGATCTTGAACCCGTTGGGTGCGAGGATTTTCTGCCAGCCGACGTATCTGAATTGGGCGTCGGGGTTGATCCAGTCACCGCTGTTCACGCCGCGGGTTCCTCTGATCGCGAATCTTTTTACTGACCCACATGGGCCATTGAATCTGGGGTCAGTCGTATAAATGACGTACGGCTCCACGTACTGCGTGGCCCGCAGATACTTTCCGCATTGCTGGTCAACGTTAATCAGTGTTGACTTCAGCTCAGCGTCACCGACCATGTCGTCATACATTTTCAGAAACGTGATATTGCCTACGTCCTTGAACCCCAACGATCTCGCCTGTTTGTATTCAGGTAAATTCTGGTGAGCGATCAAGTCGGCTTTCTTTTGCTTCTTGTCTTCAATGGCCTGAGCGGCCGCCAGAGTAGCTTCGGCCTGCTTGCGTAACTTACCCGCTTTAGCGTAAGTGGCATTGCATCGCGCAAGCTCCTCTGCGCTCACACCCATTTCGCTGGGGGTGTAGTTGTCAGCGCTGAGGGAGTAGGAAGTAATAGTGAGCGAGTTGATCACTTCTTTTGGCCAGCGGGCCTTGTTGAGCCTCCAGAGAATCCACTTGCTCTTGCGTTTTGTTGCAGTGCTCCATGTAGAGGGTGTAGGGAGAGTAGGCGTCATTTTTGTCGGAGTCGGTATACATCTTGGCAAAAACCAGGGGGCTGATGGCGGTCGTCACAAACGCCAGGAAAATACACCTGATTGGAAGAGCAAAGGTCATGACTTATTCCTTTAGGGTTAAAACCTGATCCGTGAGCATCACTTGGCAGCTGCCGGGTTGTGCCATTATAACGACATCGCTCTGTTGTTGCTTTTTCTGATCTCGAAAATACTGGTCACCAGAACGCAGCAGGTGCGCTGAGCGCCTTGCTGAATACCTCAATGGCACGCTCGACGTCTGCCTGCGTGGTGTAGCGGCCAAGGCTGACACGCACGCTGGCCAGGGCCTTGGCTGAATCCATCCCCAGAGCGAGCAACACATGCGAGGGTGCATTGCTGGCCGAGTTGCACGCGGATGTAGAAGACAACGCCAGGCTGTGGGATAGCTGCGAGCTGGTGAAGCCACTGCGGGTGATGCACAGGTTGAGGGTGTGCGGGATGCGTTGTTGCGGACAGCCGTTGAGCTGCACATCCGGCAGGCTCAACAAGCCTTCGCGCAGGTGGCGACTCAGCTCTTGGATACGGCGGTTTTCAGTTTCGGCCTGGCTGATCGCCAACGCAAAGGCTGTACCCATGCCGACGATCTGATGCGTAGCCAGTGTGCCCGACCGAAAGCCGCCTTCATGTCCGCCGCCGTGAATCTGCGCTTTCAGCAGCGAATGAGCACGCGGGCCCACGTACAGCGCGCCAATGCCCTTGGGGCCGTAGGCCTTGTGCGCCGAGAACGACATCAGGTCGACGGCCAGACTCGCCAGATCGACCTTCACCTTGCCGACTCCCTGCGCAGCGTCCACATGAAACAGCGCGCCGTGCTCGCGCACCAAGGCGCCAATGCTGGCGATATCGGTCAGCGTGCCCAGCTCGTTGTTCACCAGCATCAGTGATACCAGCAGCGTGTCTTCGCGCAGGGCAGCCTGAACCGCCTGCGGCTGGATCAGGCCTTGGGCGTCCGGTTTCAGCCAGGTGACGGGAAAGCCCTGACGCTCCAGCGTGCTGACGGTATCGAGCACTGCTTTGTGCTCCAGAACACTGGTAATGATGTGCCGACGCTGCGCGCTGCTGTCATGGGCGATGCCCTTGATCGCCAGGTTGTTGGACTCGGTAGCGCCGGAGGTCCAGACGATGGTGTCGGCAGGCGCACCCACCGCATCGGCCACCTGCGCGCGTGCCTGTTCAACGGCCTGCCGCGCCACCTGCCCATAACCGTGCCCGCTGGATGCCGGATTACCGAAATGACCTTCGCGCCCCATGCAGGCAACCATAGCTTCGATGACCTGTTCATCAACAGGCGTGGTAGCGGCGTAATCCAGGTAGAGCGCAGAGGTGGTCATGGGCAATTCACTTTTGTAATCGAGTCAGAATCAAGGGCTGGCGGTACAAGGCCGATTGCTTGAAAGATTACTGATGCGCACGCGAAAATTTATTGATATTTGCACGTATAGCAGCAGCCAAAGCGAAAAATTATTCGCTTTTGCTTGGATTTTTACGATTAAAAATTCTAGGATGCTGCTTCAGGCGCAGAATCGCAGTCATACACCATCGTTCCTCACGCTCCGCGTGGGAATGCAGTTCTGGACGCTC
>NZ_LJQT01000029.1:3014-4154 GCF_001400515.1 Pseudomonas meliae
GAGCGTCACGAAATGCATGCCAACGCGGAGCATTGGCACGATAGTCATGCTGTGTGAGGCGCAGAATTGGAGTCAGACACCCATCGTTCCTCACGATAAGTGTAGAGCGACTAACGCAGGAAACCGCTAATGGACAAATTCGACCGGGCAATTCTCGACATTCTGCAAACCGACTGCACTCGCTCGGTGGCGGACATCGCCGAGCGCATCGGCCTGGGCAGCACCGCGTGCTGGCGACGCATCCAGAAGCTGGAAGAGGCCGGCATCATCGACCGCCGGGTTGCCCTGCTCAATCCGCAACGTCTGAACGTGTCGGTCAGCGTCTTTGCAGCCATTCGCACCAACCAGCACAACGCCGCCTGGCTCGAACAGTTCCACGCTGCCGTCGGCGAACTGCCTGAAGTGGTCGAGTGCTACCGCATGGCAGGCGACACCGACTACATGCTGCGCATCGTCGTGGCTGACATCGCAGGGTACGACGCGGTGTACAAACAACTGATCAGCATCCCCGGGATCAGCGACGTAAGCTCCAGCTTCGCCATGGAACAGATCAAGTTCACCACCGGCCTGCCCTTGCAATACGCATCGTTTGGCGGCTGAGCGCAGCCACGCTCATCGATTGAATCGAACCCTCAGCCCGATGCCACGTCCACTTTCTTTGGCAAACGAAAAAGGTGGCTGACATGACAACCGATCACATACTCACAAACAGCGTGCCCAAAGAAGACCCCGCCAGCCCGGAACTCGGCCAATACGACCGCGAAGCCGACCCGGTACTCGCCATGAACTCAAACAAGCCCGGCGTCGGTTCTGCCAGAGGCGATGAAGTGAAGAAGCGTACGGAAAATGACGAGGCCTACGAGGACGATGGGCTGGAAGTCTATTCGGATGACCCGGATATCGTGGCAGATGAAGGTGGTGGTGTTTCGCCGGGTTAAGGAAGTACAAACCTGGCATTGAGGTGGTGTAACAGCTCAAACGTGTTCATGTAAGGGACGTTGAGCTGCTCACACAGGTTGGGGATGATGAACTTTCGCTTTGCGTCCAGATTACGCACCTCATGCGTAACTACGGTTGCTCCGGATGTCAGGGCCTTGGCGATCAGCCATGGATCGGCCCCCTTAAGGAAGCTCCGAGCAA
>NZ_LJQT01000375.1:0-5068 GCF_001400515.1 Pseudomonas meliae
TTCTGGACGCTCTGCGTCCTATCTTGAGCGGGCGGCGCGGCGCAGATTTGTGACGCGGAGCGTCACCCACGGCATTCCCACGCTGGAGCGTGAGGAACGATAGTTCTGTAACTATCGTGGCGCTTAGTGCCCTTTGACCGAGCTCGGGTTGATCATCCGCGACAGGCCGAGGTTTTTCAGCGCCAGTTGCAGGGAGCTGCTGATGACTTGCGGGTTGTCGTTGGTCATCAACTGCGCAAGCAGTTCCTTGGCCTTGCTGAGGTTGATCTGACGCAGCATCCACTTCACTTTCGGCAGGTTGGTGGCATTCATCGACAGGCTGTCGAAGCCCATCGCCATCAACAGCACAGCCGCAGCCGGGTCGCCGGCCATCTCGCCGCAGATGCTGACCGGCTTGCCCTCGGCATGTGCATCACGCACCACGCTTTGCAGGGCCTGGAGCACGGCCGGGTGCAGGTAATCATAAAGATCGGCCACACGCGGGTTGTTGCGGTCGACCGCCAGCAGGTATTGGGTCAGGTCGTTGGAGCCTACCGAGAGGAAGTCGACCTGACGCGCCAGATCGCGGGTCTGGTAGACCGCCGCAGGCACTTCGATCATCACGCCCACAGGCGGCATCGGCACGTCGGTGCCTTCGTCGCGCACCTCACCCCACGCCCGGTGGATCAGGTGCAGCGCTTCTTCCACTTCGTGGGTGCTGGAGATCATCGGCAATAGAATGCGCAGGTTATTCAGGCCCTCGCTGGCCTTGAGCATGGCGCGGGTCTGGACAAGGAAGATTTCCGGGTGATCGAGAGTGACGCGAATACCGCGCCAGCCCAGAAACGGGTTGTCTTCCTTGATCGGGAAGTAGGACAGCGACTTGTCGCCGCCGATATCCAGGCTGCGCATGGTCACCGGCAGCGGATGGAAGGCGGCCAGTTGCTCACGATAAATCGCCAGCTGTTCCTTTTCACTCGGGAAACGCTGGTTGATCATGAATGGCACTTCGGTACGGTACAGCCCCACCCCTTCGGCACCGCGCTGCTGAGCGCGAGCGACATCAGCCAGCAGGCCGGTATTGACCCACAGCGGCATGCGATGGCCGTCAAGGGTCACGCAGGGCAGTTCACGCAGGGCATCCAGGCCTTGGGAAAGCTGGCGCTCCTCCTCGACCACCTTGCCGAACTGCTTGCGCATGATTTCGCTGGGGTTGGTGAAGACTTCGCCGTGATAACCGTCGACCACCAGATCGATGCCGTCGACCTTGGAGTAAGGGAAGTCCACCAGCCCCATGACCGTGGGAATGCCCATGGCCCGCGCCAAAATCGCAACGTGGGAGTTGCCGGACCCCTGAACCGATACAAGACCCACCAGCTTGCCTTCCGGCACCTCGCCCAGCATGGCCGGGGTCAATTCTTCACTGACCAGAATCGTGTTGTCGGGGTAGACCAGCGCCTGCTGCCGCGCTTCCTGCAGGTAGGCCAGCAGGCGACGGCCCAGGTCCTTGACGTCCGAGGCTCGCTCCCGCAAGTAGGCATCGTCCATCAGTTCGAAACGTTTGACGTGCTCGCTGACCACCGAGCGCAAGGCACCCTGCGCCCACTGGCCGGTCTTGATGACATCGGTCACTTCGCTGCCCAGCGAGGCGTCATCGAGCATCATCAGGTAAACATCGAACAGCGCGCGCTCTTCGGGGCGCAGTTGGGTGGCAAGCTTGGCTGACAGGGTGCGCATGTCATTGCGCACGCCTTCCAGCGCGTTCTGGAACAACGCCAGCTCGGCGGCGATGTCAGTAACGGTCTTGTCCGGCACCACCTCCAGATCGGCAGGCGGCAGCATGACCACTGCCACACCTACAGCAGCGCCCGGCGAACCGGCCACACCGACGAACTTGGCTTCCTGAATGCCCTTGCCCTGGCGACCCAGACCGCGGATCGAGCCGGTGGCTTCGGCATGGGCAATAACGCCCGCCAGTTGCGCGCTCATGGTGACCAGGAAGGCTTCTTCGCCCTCGTCGAACTGACGACGCTCCTTTTGCTGGATCACCAACACCCCCACCACGCGACGGTGGTGGATAATCGGCGCGCCGAGGAACGAGGCGTAACGCTCTTCACCAGTCTCGGCAAAATAGCGATAACGAGGGTGATCTGCGGCGTTTTCGAGGTTCAGCGGTTCTTCACGCGTGCCGACCAGACCGACCAGGCCTTCATTCGGCGCCATGCTGACTTTGCCGATGGAGCGTTTGTTGAGGCCTTCAGAGGCCATCAGCACAAAGCGGTTGACCTCGGCATCGAGCAGGTAGACCGAGCAGACCTGGCTGCCCATGGCCTCCTTGACGCGTAACACAATAATGCCCAACGCCGCCTTGAGATCCTTGGCGGAGTTAACTTCCTGGACGATCTTGCGCAGCGTATTGAGCATGGCTCGGGGTCGAACTCCGTGTCAGTCGCGCGATAACAGGCGCGGGGCAAGCTCTTTGAGTGCGCGTCGATACACCTCGCGCTTGAATGTCACCACCTGGCCTAACGGGTACCAATAACTGACCCAGCGCCAGCCATCGAACTCCGGTTTACCGGTCAAATCCATCCGCACCCGCTGCTCGTTGGAGATCAGGCGCAGGAGAAACCATTTTTGCTTCTGGCCGATACACAGCGGCTGGCTGTGCGTACGGACCAGACGTTGCGGCAAACGATAGCGCAACCAGCCCCGAGTGCAGGCAAGTATTTGCACATCATGTCGTTCCAGCCCGACTTCTTCATTCAATTCACGATAAAGCGCGTCTTCCGGCGTCTCCTGCGGGTTGATTCCACCCTGAGGAAACTGCCAGGCATCCTGGTTAATACGCCGAGCCCATAGGACCTGACCAGCATCGTTTGTCAGAATAATCCCGACATTAGGACGGAAACCATCGGGGTCGATCACGGCAACAACCTCGCAAACGCATGTCGCCGCATTGTTCCACAAAGGCGATCAAACCAGCAACGAGGCTTATCACCTTATGTGAAGACTTGTGAAAACCTCGTATTCTGGGACTCTTTTTTCAACTATTTCAGTGAGTAACCCTATGCGTCTGGCTTTATTCGACCTCGACAACACGCTTCTGGGCGGCGACAGCGACCATGCCTGGGGCGATTATCTGTGCCGACGCGGGATCCTCGATGCCGCAACCTACAAGACCCGCAACGATGAGTTCTATCAGGATTACCTGGCCGGTACGCTGAACATGACCGACTACCTGAATTTTACCCTGGAGATTCTGGGCAACACTGATATGGCGCAACTGGAGGAATGGCACCGCGACTTCATGCGCGACTGCATCGAGCCGATCATGCTGCCCAAGGCGCTGGAATTGATCGCCAAACACCGCGACGCAGGCGACAAGCTGGTGGTCATTACCGCTACCAATCGCTTTGTGACCGCACCGATTGTGGCGCGGCTGGGCATCGATACACTGCTGGCAACCGAATGCGAGATGGTTGATGGTCGTTACACAGGCCGTACTACGGGCGTTCCGTGCTTCCGTGAGGGCAAGGTGACACGCCTCAATCAGTGGCTTGAAGACAACGCGTTCAGCCTTGAGGACAGCTATTTCTACAGCGACTCGATGAACGACCTGCCGCTGCTGGAGCAAGTGGCCAACCCGGTTGCGGTCGATCCGGACGATAAATTGCGTGCCGAAGCCGAGCGACGCGGCTGGCCGGTTATAACCCTGCGTAACTGAACGTCGGCACTGCTCAGGCCGGTTTGAAGCCCATCAGACCGGCCATCGCCACAAAGCACACGACGCTGATCACGGTCAGCGCCAAGGTGAAGCCTCGCTTGCCGCCCTTGGCACCGAGGCGCAACCGGTTGAGCCTGGCCACCAGCCAGACCCAACTGCACAGCCCCAGGGTGTAAAGCACACTGCTGCCCAGCACCCAGGTCTGGCCCAGTGACAGGCCTTTCAAATGCACCAGCCACCAGCCACTGAACGGCAGCGTCGCCAGACACAAGGCCATCAACACCCAGAAAAACAGCAATGGCCGCTTGAGCAGGCGATTCTGCACGGTCGTGTCGCCTTCAAGACGCACCTTGACCACCCCGCTGGACAACACCAGCGCGCTGATCAACAACAGCGCAATGGCGACGATGTGCAGGGTATTAAGGGTGGTGATGGGTTCCATGACGCGGTGTTCCTCTGGAATCGGACTTGGGTGAGTTTAGCAGTGTGGACACAAGAGCCGTGCCTTAAGCGCTATCGCGCCCGTGCTCCACGTGGGCAAGCCGGTCTGGACGCTCCGTCCTCTTGTGACGCGGAGCGTGAGGAACGGGAGTATCTAAGGCCTCAGCCCAGAAACAGCCTGTACGCCGGGTTCTCGCTCTCGTCCCAATACGGGTAACCAATCTCGTCCAGCGCTGCGCCCACCAGATGCCGCTCTTCCTCCGGCACCACCAGCCCGGCAACCACCCGGCCGTCAGCAGCGCCGTGGTTGCGGTAGTGGAACATGGAGATGGTCCAGCGGCCGCCCAGGCGGTTGAGGAAGTTGAACAGCGCGCCCGGTCGCTCCGGGAACTCGAAGCGCAGCACCACTTCATCATTGACCCGCTCGGCATGCCCGCCGACCATGTGGCGGATGTGCAGTTTGGCCAGTTCGTTGTCGGTCAGGTCCAGCACCGGGAAGCCCTGGCCGGTCAGGCTGGCGATCAGGGCGCTGCGTGGGTCGTTCTCGGGATGGGTCTGCACGCCGACGAAGATGTGCGCCTCGCGATCAGTGTGATAGCGGTAGTTGAATTCGGTGATCTGCCGCTTGCCGATGGCCTCGCAGAACGCCTTGAAGCTGCCCGGTTGTTCAGGAATCGTCACGGCAATGATCGCCTCGCGGCCTTCGCCCAGCTCTGCACGTTCGGCCACGTGACGCAAACGGTCGAAGTTGACGTTGGCTCCGGAGTCGATGGCCACCAGTGTCTGACCGCTGATGCCGCGCTGCTCGACATATTTCTTGATCCCGGCAACACCCAGCGCGCCCGCAGGCTCGGTGATCGAGCGGGTGTCGTCGTAGATGTCCTTGATCGCCGCGCAGATCTCGTCGGTGCTGACGGTGATCAC
>NZ_LJQT01000375.1:5092-5475 GCF_001400515.1 Pseudomonas meliae
CCGACCTGGCTCAGCACCACGCGCTCCCCGGCGGCCATCGCCGCTTGCAGGCAGTTGGAGTCGTCCGGCTCGACGCCGATCACCTTGATCTCCGGGCGCAGGTATTTCACATACGCTGCGATACCGGCGATCAGACCGCCGCCCCCGACCGGAACAAAGATCGCATCCAGCTGCCCCGGCTGCTGACGAAGAATCTCCATCGCCACGGTGCCTTGCCCGGCAATCGTATCGGGGTCGTCATACGGGTGGATGTAGACGAAACCCTGTTCGTCGACCAGTTTCAGCGAATAGGCCAGCGCCTCGGGGAAGGAGTCGCCGTGCAGCACCACCGTGGCGCCCCGTGAGCGCACGCCTTCGACCTTGATTTCCGGGGTGGTGCGCGG
>NZ_LJQT01000196.1:0-4652 GCF_001400515.1 Pseudomonas meliae
TAACCGATCAGCCGAAGCAGTGGGCGTTCCGCCACGGCTGCGGCTGCCTATCGCAATGCCGAACGGATTTTGGACATGCGTACCGGAGACGTTCACGACTATTCACGACGCTCCGGCGTCAATCATGTCGAGTCGTTTGCTCCCAAAGGTTTTGTTCCTCAATCCAGCACTGAATTGTGGAACAAGGCAGAGGTCGCAGAGAAGCGCCGTAATGCTCGCGTCGCCCGTGAGGTGCTGGTAGCCCTGCCCCACGAGCTAGATGCGGATGGTCGACGCGACTTGGCGCGATCAATAGCCCAGGATCTTGCCGATCGCTATGGCACCGCAGGAACTTTCGCAGTGCATGATCCAGGCCGCGAAGGTGACCAAAGAAATCACCACGTACACATTCTCATGACCACTCGCCGCCTTGAGGCGTCTGGGCAGTTAGGGGCTAAAACCCGTGAACTGGATGACGTAAAGCAGGGGCCGCGGGAGATCGAGTGGATACGAATCTTGGTTGAGGACCAAACCAATAACGCACTCGATTATGCCGGTTTGGATTGCAGTGTTGATCGACGTTCACTGGTCGATCAGTATCAGGCCGCGCTTGTCGTCGGCGATCAGGACCGCGCTGCTCTCCTAGACCGGCCGGCAACCCAACATGAGGGGCCGCGGGTGACGCAAATCCGTCGCGAAGCGGCGCGTGCTGGTCGGGCGCCTCTAGGCGCATTAGGGCGTGCAGCGGCGAATGACGACAGTCGCCAGTTAGTAGCCGACCGGCTCGCTTTGCGCCAAGTTTCGGCTCAGGTAATCAGTATTGAGCAAGCTCGCNNGCGCGAAACCATGGCCTTGGACGGTATGGCAGCGTTTCGAGCGCGGTTTGATCACAGCCAGGCGATAGAGGCCGGGATCAAAGCTGAGCGCAAGCGTCTGCATGAGGAACATGCAAATCGTGAGCGTGAGCGCCTTGCAAAGCTGCACGAAACTGCACAGTTGTATGAGCACAATAAGCAACGACAAGCGCGACACGATGCAGAAAACCCGTCTCGTAAAAAAACGCGGGAGGTACCGACCTATTGCCCTGCGCCAAAGTCCGGTCACAACGGCCCTGATTTCAGCATGTAGGACGTTTTCAGCATGGATGAGCAAACATTGTTTGGTTTGATGGCAATTGCCGAGGAGCAACAGAAAGCCGTTGATACGGCTCTGTCAAAGCTCGCGATTCGGCAAATCGAGCTGGATGCGCTCATTGTCCGGGCTAGTACAGCGGCTGTAGCCATCGAGCAAGCCTCGCAAAGCGCTGCCAATACCATTCAGAAAGCCACTCAAAGCGCGGTCGAGCAAGGCATTAAGGCCGCTCTGGAGCGCGTTAGCGAACAAACCCGCTCTACCCTTGGGCAAGCATTAATCCGGCTACAAATGCGCTCCAGGAGGTCACAGAGCGAGTGATCGACGCTGACAAACAACTGCACCACACTAAAAATTCGTTGAGTGGAAGGTTTTTTGGGTTATTAGTCATCGTGACCTGCCTTATGCTGGCTACCACTGTTGGCCTGGCGAGGATCTTTGTACCAAGCCCAGGGGAGATCATGGATTTGAGATCTACCGTTGCCAATCTTGAGCGACGTGGAGGCAAGATTCAATTTTCTAACTGCGGGGATGCCCGCAGGCTATGTGTAAAAAATGATGTTGATGCTAACAAAAGCAAAGGCGGGTTTGGCGTGGGGAAGGATGATAACTGGATGATCCCCCAAGGCTATTAAGCCTTGGAAAGACAATGCAATAGTCTCTAAAGTCCTCCATTATTTGAAACTGATTTAGGATTTTTTGGAGAAATATCTAGCATGAGCTGCTCTTTTTGAATTTCGGTATTGCCTACGCGATTCTTAGCAATTTCACAATAATCATGACTAATATCTATACCTATAAAGTTTCGACCAAGCTGCTTAGCTGCTTTGCAATTTGTCCCGCTTCCACACATAGGATCTAGAACTGTATCTCCCTCGTTTGACCAAGAAGAGACATGATCTCTAGCAAGTTCACATGGAAATGGCGCTGGATGCTTTTTAGCCTCTTGATCTTCGAGGTTTTTGCCCACGACATATTCCCATATATTGCCTTTAATTTTTTGAGCCTTTACCGGATTGGCTATTTTTCCTCTTTTCTGTTCAGTTTTTGAATAGTTTTTATACGTTGTACTACCAAGTTCTAGCCCAGCATGCAAGCAGTCAACCATTATCGGATTATGCGTTTTCACAACACCCTTGCTGAAAACAAACATGTACTCGAATTCATTATTATATCGGCGACGATAAATTTGTGGAATAGGGTTTCTCTTTCTAAAAATCATTGTGTCGTGAAGATTAAAACCAATTTCCTTAAAAAATAAAGCTTGCGAAAAGCTGGTTCCAGTTTCGGTTCCTGAAACAGTTGCATCGTTAACAATCCAGACAACAACACCTCCGTCTTTGGTTATTCTATAAATTTCTTTTGCTATAGCTTCAAACTCAAAGATAAATCCTTTGTAATTCCTTAAATTATCATATGGAGGTGAGGTCAATACCATATCAACTGAGCCATCAGAAATTTTTTTCATCACATCAAGGCAGTCACCTTGAATGATTTTGTTTTTGAATTCTGCCATCGACATCTTCGATCTACCTTATTGCCAAAATTGCATTGCTGGAAACGGAGTTTATCACTTTTATTCTGCTTTCTATTTTATGCACTCTTACAAGTTCAGATAGCGCTTCGGCATGGCTCATACGCATGATTTTCTCGCGTTCCTTAGCAAGATAGATAAGTGCTTCCTCTTTTGCGATGACTATTGATTCGATTGCAGCCTGCTTTTCTGCCTTCCACAAATCTTCAATTTTGCTAGAGAAGCTGAGCATTGTTTTGTTTATAGCGAACCAATAGGAGTAGGCTTCTTTTGAAGGATTAAGCGCCGGAATTGATTTAAATATCAGCTCTAATAATTCTTCAGCTTTTTCATGACCCTCTAGTAAAGAGTATGAAAATAGCATAGCAAGGTGCGAATAGGTGAAAATGCAAACGTTCCTAGAACTTGCTTGTTCATAGATTTGGCTTGATTTAGTTGGCAACTGATATATAGGACAAACTACCATTGCATAAGGCTTACCGCGTTTCCAACCATCCATTGCTTGCACTTTAAAATCTTTTTGATTTTTTGCGGTGCGACTAAGTCTAAACGCTTTTGCATCAGCTACAAAGCTATAATCTTTCGCAAAGACCTCTACATCAGCGGCATCTGCTCGCTCGGTTAAGACAAGGCTTTTAAAGCCCATTGCTTTAAATGATTCGGATAGTAATGCATCTGTATATTTAGAGTATAATTTTTCTTCACTAGAGTCATGGTCATATGATTCTGGAATATCGCCGGAAAGCCGAAGATGGTCTATCAAAGCAGTAGAGCCATCCGTTTTTATTTCTTCTCCTAACTCTCTTTCTAAGCGTTCGGAATCTACACCAAAATTTCCACTAAGTTTTCTTACTTCTTCTACCCAATACACTCTTCTGACAATCGCATTTTTCGTTATTACTTCCAACATTAATCAATCCTTTCAAAAATTTATGGGAATGCCATTTTATGTTATTAGATTTTTAATAGAAATTCGCTATTGCGTTCCTGATTTGGCATTGGCCTTTATCAAGGTAGAATTCATATGAGTACTTTTCCTGCGGTATTCAGTAATGAATTTTACCCGATCTCCCTTGAAGAATAGAGCTGGATTGACCCAAAAGGTGGACGGGGATCTAGGAGCCAAAAATTGCTTCGCCAAAAGCTCTTTGAGTCCTCGCTGAAATGTTTTTTCGCTCATATCTACAGAACGGCCAGATAACCCATCGTTAAACCATGCTAGCTCGATGCTTTCGGCGAAGCCCTGACGCATAGGGGACCGCTCATATTCTTGTAGCACTAGCTGGAAAACCCGTGATGCAGTACGGCCAAGGTCGTATGCAGCTGCCACACCAGCAGCAAAAACCTTTACGAAGGAGGCGTCATCACGTTCATCTACGGTGTAGATCGCAGCTGTCTGGCGGATCTCCCCTGTCGATGTACTTACCAGTTCCTCTGACGTGCCTGTCTTCACGTAGCGCTTTTTGACAGTCACCTCTGTAGGTTCCAGCAGAGGGTTCGCTAAGGGGCTGTATTCGAGCTTACGGAGGTTAATCGTTGTAGACATATCGCAAGCCATTTTTGTCCTTTGGTGAGACACAATCTATTCTTATCAAAGACAAAAAACAAGCTATTTATGTCCCACGATATCCTGCGTTTGTCTCGTGAAGTCCTGAGTTTGTCTCGACTTTCCCCGTGGGATATGGTCGAAAGGGCTGTTTACCTCTCACTCTGTTACTACGCGTTTGATCTCAGCTTGGTTTTTGCCTTTGATCCAGCTTCCAGAGTTCAGAAAAAAAGCTGTTAGCCAAGACAAAGGTGGCTGACAGTACAGTGACCGCTACGCGGGCGCTGTGCGGGCAGACGCCCAACAAGCGAAGCGCGTTAGGACGTTGGATCAAACAACGTTATCCTGCGCAAGATTGAGCGTCCTTCCAGTCGCTGTGCGCCGTCCAATACAGCGCATAACACAAGTCGGTATGCGGCTGCTTCGCTCCTTCAGGTCGCGCCTTCGGCCTGCGCGCTTCGT
>NZ_LJQT01000291.1:0-1699 GCF_001400515.1 Pseudomonas meliae
CAGTCCACTGCTCGCTGGTGGCCAGGCTCAGGTTGGTCACCGCCGTGCCGTTGGGCAGGTAACGACAGTCAGGGTCTTGTCCGCAGGTGCCTACCAGGATCACTTTATTGATGCCACGCGCCATGATTGCGCTCCTTCTTCAATGAGTTCGTTAAGGGGTGTCTTCGTTGGGGTCAAACACGAATATCTTGCTCAGAAGCTCACGGCCACGGGCTGTGGACTGCTCAGCAGGGGCCAAAATCAATGCCGTTGAACCGTCTGCGGACAACTCAAACTCTGCAAAGCAGTTGTCGCAATCCACTGGACGCCAGGTCATTTGCCACTTTCTGACGTTGACGATATCGACGGTCGCGGGGGTTTCGCAGTTGGGGCAGTGCGCCGTCATCGTTTCGCCGTCTGGCCACTGAGCCGCCTTGGGCTGTTGTTCTTCAGGCATAGCTAATGCCTCCTTTAGAAAGAGGGGTCATGCGCGCGTGGGTTTGCGGCTGAACACGAATTCCAGCTTGGCTTCGTGGTTGAGCTTCAGGGCCGCTTCAAAGGACTTACCGGTTTTCTTGCTGTGAAACCCCTTCAGTATGCCGGTCTTGCCCTTCGTCAACAGCGCCTCGATCTGGCCGGGGGACAGCATCTTGCCGCTGACTTCCGGGTAGAACTTGAAGTCGCAGGCGCGACACCCGATCACTCGCGGAGTAACGGCCAGTTCACTGCCACACACGGGGCACTGTGCGTTCAGGCTGTCCAGCACCGGCTTGCCGTCACCCTGCACGTTGCCCAGGTCGATGTTCTGCACCTGGTGGGCAATGAAGTCCTCCAGTTCGTCCAGGAACGCGTCCACGGTCAGTTCACCGGCCTCGATCATCTGTTGCTGTTCATGCCAGAGCGCGGTCATGTCCGGCGTGGTCGCAATCGCTGGCAACGCGGCGATGAACTCCAGACCCAGCTGGGTGGGGATCAGTTTTTTCTTCTCTACCGCGTAAAAACCGCGCTCCTGAAGCTTGGCCAGCATCGCAGCGCGGGTCACCGGGGTGCCGATGCCGCCGTTCTCGCCTTTCTTGCCCTGGTCGCGGTCGATCAGCAGCTGCTTGATGCGCGGGTCTTGCACGTACTTGGCGACCCTCTGCAAGTCCTTGAGCAACGTGGCTTCGGTGTAGAGCGGCAGGGGCTTGGTTTTCTCTTTCGCGACCGTAATGCCGTCGCATACCCCGGCGTCACCGACTTTCAGATCCGCTAGAGCATCGAAGGGGCTCGCAACCTCGGCAGCGTCCGATGCGTCTTCGTCTTGCTCGTTTTCTTCAGTGACCTGCGCCGTCCAGCCGGGCTGCGTCACTTTGGTGGAGCGCGCAACGAAGGTGTGTCCGTTCACGCCAAAACGCACCTCGGCACTGAGGTAGCGTTTCTCGGGCAAGAACTGCGCGACGTAGCGTTTGACGATGGCCAGGTACACGGCGCGCTCATCGTCACTCAGCTGGGCGATGTCGATCTTCACCGCAGTGGGGATGATCGCGGTGTGGGCCGAGACCTTGCTGTCGTTGAAAGCCCGGCTTTTGCGTTCCGAATTCACCTCGGTGAACATCCCGGCCAAATCCGGCAGGGCTTCGCTCAGCAGGCTCAAAGTCTCTGGAGCCTCGCCAAATTGTTCGTCGGTCAGGTAACTGCAATCGGACCGGTTGTAGGTGATGGCCTTGTACTTTTCGCGCAG
>NZ_LJQT01000291.1:1704-1972 GCF_001400515.1 Pseudomonas meliae
GCATCGATGCTGTGGGTCTTGCTCATGTACACCTGCAGGTCGAGCAACGCGAACGGCAAGGGTGCCGGTGTTTGCTTCTCTTCCACGCGGGCTTCGGTCACGTCTGCGGGCTTCATTCGGCACGCGTCGGCCACCTGGGTGGCATACGCCTCGTCGATGATCCGGTTCTTGTCGTCGCTCGGGGCATCAGCGGCCACCACGAGGCGGGCCTGCGCACGACTGCTACCAACGGCCAGGCTTGCCGCAACGGTGTAGTAAAAGGCACTGA
>NZ_LJQT01000132.1:0-3151 GCF_001400515.1 Pseudomonas meliae
AAAAAACTGATACTCCCGATCTTTGGCAGCTTTCTCTTTCGCAGCCTCTTCACCCGCCCGCTCAGAATCAACGCGCTTGAAAGCTTCGCGTACTTCCTCGCTGAAGACGCTGATCGAGACAATATTTTCCTGCCGAAAACCAATAGGCCTGAGCGGTGTATCGCTTGGATAATCGGTCGTGTACACCACTTTAAGGGTGTCTTTATCCCGATAGCCACTGACGGTGGGAATGAGCAGAATCTCCTGATTCACACCCGTCACTTCGGTAGGGGCCCCGACATCCATGATGTAGCCGACGTAGACCTTTCGATCTGCCATCGTGATCATCACTTCATCCTTTTCGACGAATGCATCGAAAAGAGTCGAGCAGATAGGGCTGTGATCTACAGACTCGCCCAGCAGATAGGCCGCAATTTCTTCTTTTTTACTGGCACCCAGTTGCCACTTGAGAATCCTGACAGTAATAAAGGCCCCCAGGCTTGGCATCGCCAAGGTCAGTAAACCTGAGAGGGCAAGGAACACACCCACTTGGCTAAAATTCCTGCCCGTGATGTCGAAGTCCTGTCCCAATTGACCTAAGGCACCCATGAAGTCGGTGTTCACGGCAAAACAGACTGGCGAGGCCGCGTTTGCCGCTTGCAGCCATTTGGGGCACAGCACACCCCAGTCATGCGAGAACAGGCCTGCAAGCGCTGCGGTTACAAACATGGCCGCCAGAAAGCAGTAAATACCGTATCGCCCCACCTGCAAGTAAAGCATCTGGCCTTCATAGCGATGCAGCCTGCAGTAAACGGTGGGATCCTTCAGGCACACCAAAAAGCCGCTGACAAGTAGTGGCAGCAGAAGTAAAAAAGCCATTTATCAGGATTCGGCTTGAGGAGTGACCAGTTTTTTAGCCTTATCGCGTGAAGAGCGAACCAAGCCTTCGATTTCTTTGGCGTCCATGGACATGCGACCCCCCCTTACCACAAGAGTGTCGATGCTCTTGATTGCCTGCATGAGGGCTGCGTCTTCAGCCTTCTTCGTATCACTACGATGTCCAATCCGATTGAAAAACATAGTCGATTCCATTGAACAAGGTCAGGGGGGTGTGCGCTGAAACTATAGCACAGCGCTAGATTCGTTCTCTTACGGGCTCAAACCGCCATCGGCGCCGTCATTGCCGGATGGTGCTGATAGCCTTCCAGTGTGAAGTCGGAAGGCTCGATCAACTCCAGCCACTCAGGCTGATACACACCGGTCTTGGCAAACTCGGGCACGCGGTCGGAGATCACCAGTTTCGGCATCGGGTACGGCTCGCGGGTCATCTGTTCGTTGAGCATGTCCAGGTGGTTTTCGTACACATGGGCGTCCCCTATGAAATAGGTAAACCAGCGCGGCGTGTAGCCAGTCAGGCGACCGATCAGGCTCAGCAGTGCAGCGCCTTCGGTCAGGTTGAACGGCGTGCCGAGGCCCAGGTCGTTGGAACGGATGTACAGCGTCAACGAGATTTCGCGGGTCTGCGGGTTGGGGTGCAGCTGGTACAGCAGGTGGCACGGCGGCAGGGCCATTTCATCGAGCTGTGCGCAGTTCCAGCCGTGGAACAGGATCCGGCGGCTGCCTGGGTCATTGATGATGGTGTCGACGCATTGGCGAATCTGGTCGATGGCCTTGTACAGCACTACGAACGACTGGCCGTCCTCTTCCGATTCGGCAATCTGGCGATAACCCTGACCAAGCGCCAGTTCGATGGCTGCGACATTGCCGGCATCGATACGCTTGTAGGCTGGCCACTTGCGCCATTGCACGCCATAGATTTCGCCCAAGTCATCCTCGCCCTTGCGGAACGGGTTGTTCAGCCACTGGGCGTTTTCGTTGGCGTTCTGGTCCCAGACCTTGCAGCCCAGCTCGCGGAATTCGGCAGCATTGTTCACGCCACGCAGGAAGCCGACCATTTCGCCGATGGCCGATTTGAACGCCATGCGCCGCGTGGTGATCGCCGGAAAGCCTTCCTGCAAGTCATAACGCAGCATCGCACCCGGAAAGCTGATGGTGTTCACGCCGGTACGGTTGGCTTGCAAGGTGCCGTGCTTGATCACATGCGCGACCAGTTCCAGATATTGCTTCATAAATCACCTGCCTTGTTGAACGCGCCGNNTGGGTGCTGACACCCGGCGTTTCGGTATTAAGCCGCTGCCTTGCTGGCAGACGGTTCGCGCTTGTAGGCCAGCCAGATCAGGAACAGACCGGCAATGATCATCGGCAGGCTGAGGATCTGACCCATGGTCACCCAGCCCCACGCCAGGTAGCCCAACTGGGCGTCAGGGACGCGGACGAACTCGACCACAAAGCGGAAGATGCCGTAGAACAGCGCGAACATGCCGGAAACGGCCATGGTCGGGCGCGGCTTGCAGGCGTACAGATTGAGGATGATGAACAGTGCCACGCCTTCCAGTGCGAACTGATAGAGCTGTGAAGGATGACGCGCCAGTTGCGCAGGGTCGCTGAACGGCGGGAAAACCATCGCCCACGGCACGTCGGTCGGCTTGCCCCACAGCTCGGCATTGATGAAGTTACCGATACGCCCGGCCCCCAGGCCGATCGGCACCAGCGGGGCGACGAAGTCCATCAGCTGGAAGAAGCTCTTGCCGTTGCGTTTGCCAAACCACCAGGCCGCAATCATCACACCGACAAAGCCGCCATGGAACGCCATGCCGCCCTTCCAGACCTCGAATATCAGTAGAGGATTGGCGATGTAGGCAGACAGGTCGTAGAACAGCACATAGCCCAGCCGCCCGCCGACGATCACGCCCATGGCCAGCCAGAAAATCAGGTCGGAGAGTTTTTCCTTGGTCCAGGTCGGGTCGAATTTGTTGAGACGACGCGACGCGAGCAGCCAGGCACCACCGATGCCGACCAGGTACATCAACCCGTACCAGTGAATTTGCAGCGGGCCGATAGCGACGGCTACCGGGTCAATCTGCGGGTAAGGCAGCATTGCGACTCCTCAATTGGAACGCCCTTGCGAGCGATTGAATCAGGCGCGCATGTTACCGGAGCCCGGCAGGATGCTCTAGCGGCGACCGATGGAAGCCGCCTGAACGAAGTGAAAAAAGATGCGCCTGATGTGTCTGGTGGTGACGAAGCGGGGGTTATCGCTCCCACGCTCCGC
>NZ_LJQT01000488.1:0-215 GCF_001400515.1 Pseudomonas meliae
ATAGTCGAGATTATCGTTCCTCATGCTCCAGCGTAGGAATGCCTTGCGTGACGCTCCGCGTCATAAATCTGTGCCGCGCCGCCTGTTCAAGATCGGACGCAGAGCGTCCAGAACTGCATGCGACGCAGAGCGCCGCACGATAGTCGAGATTATCGTTCCTCACGCTCCAGCGTAGGAATGCCGTGGGTGACGCTTCGCGTCATAAATCTGTGCCG
>NZ_LJQT01000371.1:0-731 GCF_001400515.1 Pseudomonas meliae
CGGTTTGTGATTAGAACCCCTGGTAGCTACGGCTGGCCTCGGATCTGGCAGCGTTTATTAGCCGATGGTGTTCGTGTCGGCAAGGCGCGAGTGCAGAAGCTGATGCAGCTCCACGGTATTTATGGCAAGGGCAAACGACGGTTCAGGGTTACTACGGATAGCGCTCATGACTTGCCTATTTCACCGAACCTGCTGGATCGTCAATTCTCTGTGACGGAGCCTGACAAGGCTTGGGTGGGCGACATCACCTACATCCCGACCGACGAGGGCTGGCTGTTTCTGGCGGTAGTGGTAGACCTATTCAGTCGCCAGATCGTGGGTTGGTCGATGGACGAGCGCATGAAAAGCAGTCTGGTGATTGATGCGTTGCGTATGGCCTGGTTCAAACGTCATCCACTGAAGGCCTCAGGACTGCTGTTCCATAGTGATCGGGGGAGCCAATACGCCAGCTTTGACTTTCGTAATGTCCTTCAGGGCTACGGAATTGTCAGCTCGATGAGTCGACGTGGCAATTGCTGGGATAATGCGTGCAGCGAGACCGTATTCGGCTCGTTGAAGGTGGAGCGTCTGCATGGCTTGAGATTTAAAACCCGACGCGCCGCCAAGGACGAGGTCATGAACTGGCTGCTGTGGTACAACCAAGAGCGCCTGCACTCGACACTTCGTTACGTAAGTCCGATGCAATACGAGCAGAACTGGCAAATGCAACAACCTTAGGGAGGCGCTGCAAA
>NZ_LJQT01000089.1:0-3070 GCF_001400515.1 Pseudomonas meliae
GTGATCGTGCTGGCCGTGGACGGGCAATTGGCCGCGTATCTAGTCCCAGCCCAGCTTGACCACGACCAGCAAAGCCTGCGCGAAACCCTGAAGACCGAACTCCGGTCGCATCTGCCGGATTACATGGTGCCGACGCATTTCATCGTCCTCGACAAGATGCCGCTGACCGCCAACGGCAAGCTGGACCGCAAGGCGCTGCCCGCGCCGGATGCCAGCCGGTTGCAAGCGGCCTATATCGCTCCGCAAGGCGAGCTTGAGCAGCAACTGGCGGCGATCTGGGCCGATGTGCTGAAGGTCGAGCAGGTCGGTCGTAGCGACAACTTCTTCGAACTCGGCGGCCACTCGCTGCTGGCGGTACAGATGCTGGTGCGAGTACGTGAGCAGTTGCAGCGCGAGGTCGGCCTCAAGGACCTGTTCGAACAGCCGGTGCTGGCGGACTTCTGCACCACGCTGCAAGAAAAAAATGGCGAAAGTGACCATGCGCTGGACGAATTGACTAAATCACTGGAGGCACTCAAACGTTTATCAGCGGAGGAAATTGATAATTTGATTGCTTAGCAGGAGAGACCCCAGTGCAACAGTTGCTTGACTCCGTTAAATCGCTGTCCGCCCGTGAACGCAAGGCGCTGGCGGTCCTGCTCAAGCGCCAAGGGGTGAATCTCTACGGGGTCACGCCGATCGCTGTGCGGGAGACGCAGGCCTCGTCTGCGCTCTCCTATGCGCAGCAGCGGCAATGGATCATCTGGCAACTGGAACCGCACAGCGCGGCCTACAACATTCCGCTGGCGCTGCGCCTGCATGGCGCGCTGGATGTCGAGGCATTACGGCGTAGCGTCGAACACCTGATCGAGCGTCACGAAACCCTGCGCACCACGTTTGAACAGCAGGGCGACGAGGCGTTGCAGGTGGTGCATCCGGCGTCGCCGTTTGCGCTCGAAGTTGATCAACTGGCGGCTGGCGAAACGGTCGAGTGTTATGTCGATCAGGAAGTGCAGCAGCCCTTCGATCTGCAACACGGGCCGCTGTTGCGGGTCAGGCTGCTCAAACTGAGCGAGCAGGAGCACGCACTGGTGCTGACCCAGCACCACATCGTCTCCGATGGCTGGTCGATGCCGATCATGGTCGACGAGCTGATGCAGTGCTATCAGGCCGCCACACTGGGCCGCAAGGCCGAATTGACGCCGTTGCCGATTCAGTACGCCGACTATGCCCTCTGGCAGCGCAACTGGCTGGAAATGGGCGAGCAGGAACGCCAGCTTGCGTACTGGAAGCAACAGCTGGGCGAGCAGCAGCCGATTCTGGAGCTGCCCACCGATCGACCGCGCCCGGCGCTGCACAGCTACGACGGAGCGCGACTGAATGTCGAGCTGGATGCCGCGCTGCTCAACGACCTCAAGACTCTGGCGCGGCAGCAGGGCATCACCCTGTTCATGCTGTTGCTGGCGTCGTTGCAGACCTTGTTGCACCGCTACAGCGGTCAGGCCGATATACGCGTCGGCGTGCCCGTCGCCAACCGCACCCGCAGCGAAACCCAGGGGCTGATCGGCTTCTTTGTCAACACTCAGGTGCTCAAGGCCGACTTCGATACGCAAACCACCGTGGCCGGGTTGCTGCAGCAGATCAAACACACGGCTGTGCAGGCCCAGGCCCATCAAGACCTGCCGTTCGAACAACTGGTCGAAGCCCTGCAACCGCAGCGCGATCTGAGCCGCAGCCCACTGTTTCAGGTGGCCTACAACCACCAGAGCGAAGGCCACAACGAGGCCCGCGAACTGGCCGGTCTGCGCCTGGAATATCAGGTGTCCGACAAACACACCGCGCAGTTCGACCTGACCCTGGACACCTGCGAACGCCCGAACGGCCTGGCCGCTTCGTTGACCTACGCCACCGACCTGTTTGACGCCGCAACCATCGAGCGCATGGCCGGGCATTGGCGCAACCTGCTGACCGGCATGTGCCGCGACGTCAACCAGCGCATCGCTGATCTGCCGCTGTTGAGCGTCGATGAGCGGCAAGACACCCTGCGCGACTGGAACCGCGACCTTGCGGTTTATCCAAGTGAATATTGCGCCCATCAACGTATCGAAACCCAGGCCGGGCGCACGCCGCTCGCCATTGCCCTGAACTTCGGCGCCGAGCAATTGAGCTATCAACAGCTCAATAGCCGTGCCAACCAGCTGGCCCATAAACTGCGCGAGCAGGGCGTCGGCCCGGATGTTCGCGTGGGGCTGGCCGCTGAACGCAGTCTGGACATGATCGTGGGAATGCTGGCGATCCTCAAGGCCGGTGGCGCATACGTGCCACTGGACCCGGATTACCCGCAGGATCGCCTGAGCTTTCTGATGCACGACAGCGGCATCGAACTGTTGCTGACTCAAGCACATTTGTTGGGCCAGTTACCGATTCCTGCACATGTTCAGAAACTGGATCTGGCGGATGCGCTGGACCGTTACAGCACCGAAAACCCGGTCAACCAGACCACGCCGGACAATCTGGCCTACGTGATCTACACCTCGGGCTCGACCGGCAAGCCAAAAGGTACCTTGCTCGCTCATCACAACCTGATGCGCCTGTTTGCTGCCACGGATGACTGGTTCACATTCAACGAAAAGGACGTGTGGACGCTGTTCCATTCGTTCGCCTTCGACTTCTCGGTATGGGAAATCTTCGGCGCGCTGCTGCATGGCGGCCGACTGGTGATCGTGCCGCGCGAAGTGACCCGTTCGCCGGAAGACTTCCATGCGCTGCTGGTGGAACAGCGCGTCACAGTGCTTAACCAGACGCCGTCGGCGTTCAAGCAGTTGATGCGTGTGGCGTGTGATTCGCCTGCGCCGATGTCGCTGGAAAAAGTCATCTTCGGCGGCGAAGCGCTGGACGTGGCCAACCTGAAGCCGTGGCTCGACCGTTTCGGCGATCAGGCAGCGCAGTTGATCAACATGTACGGCATTACCGAAACCACCGTGCATGTCACTTATCGACCAATCACCGAGGCCGACACGCAAAACCCGGCCAGCCCGATTGGCGAGGCGATTCCAGGCCTCTCTTGGTATGTGCTGGACGCTGATTTCAA
>NZ_LJQT01000130.1:0-5675 GCF_001400515.1 Pseudomonas meliae
TTGATTTTGTCTACACCCTCATAGGTAACCTTGCCAATATCTTTGGCACTGAAGTCTCCATCCCGAGTAAGGTCCCTGTAAGTGAGCGCGGTATTGATGAAGTTGAGCATTATCACGCCCCAAGTGATTGACCCGGCAATTCCTCCCAGCCCATCGATCCAGCGCTTGGCGGTGGTCAGCCAGTCTTTCGCCATGGTTTTGCCGGACTGGAAGTGCAGGCGAATCTCGTCCTGCAACTGCTTTGCGTATTGGTTGTTCTGATAGTCGAGCAGGGCGGGGATGCTCAATTCATGCAGACGAAGTTTTTCCTCAAGGACGCGAAGGTGGCTGGCGTTGCTTTTGCGGGTGTTGTAAGCGGTTGGATAAAGCCACCGGCGACGGGTATCGCTGATCTGTTTGTTGAGGACCTGCCACTCGCGTATCCACTGTTTGAGCTTGGTGAATACCTGTTGATCGACTGCAATACGCGCCTTCGAACCAAGCAACATCTGGCCGATCAACAGGGTGCGGAGCAATGCGACGATGTTCTGCTGTTTGCCCAGGGCCATGCGGCTGTCGATGGGTACCCAGGCCAGCAGGATACTCTCGAGCGTTGCCTTGCCTGCGCCACTGGCCAGTTCGCCGAGGGCTTTGAAGGTGCCCTGAACGGGCTGCTTCAGCGCCTTCATCCACGGCTTGTCGGCAAAGCCCTGGTGATTGAGGGCGCCATTGAGTTCGCCAATACGTGTAGCCAGGTTGGTTACGTCGCCAAGGCCGTTCAGCAGCGCGTCGGCCTCCTGGTGCAGTGCTTGTTTGAGGGCGGGTGAGAAGCCGTAGCGCAAGGTACCAAACAGCGTGCTGGCGTTGGCTTCCTGCTCGGCCAGCCAGGTGGTGGCTGCGCTGTCCTGGGCGTAAATGATCTGCAGGTTGAGCATGATCGTTTGCAGGTACAGCAGCTGTGTTGGACGGGTGGTATCGATAAACAGCTTGAGCGGGTCTGTGCCGATATGTGTCGCCCAGAGCTGAAAATCGCGTTGCGTGTCACGTACCTGCTGCAGCAGTGCGTCTCCGCTTGGCAGATGCTGTTGAAGATACTGACGCGCGCTGCCCAGATCGACTTCGCGTCGCCATTTGTGGCGATCTTTCCAGGCCTGCGCAGCCTCTTCGGTAGGGACGCTGCCGTAACGTGCTTCGATCGATTTGCGCATGTCCAGGCTCTTGAACATGTCCGGCAGCAGTAGAAAATCTCCGGGAACGTTGCTGCTGATCTGTGCCTCTTCAAGGATGCATTGCTCGAAGTACGCTTCGACCTCGCTCAGGTACTGGTGCGTGCGAGCCGCATTGCCGCGCACCGACGCTGGCAGTTTTTGCGGGTCGCTCTCGGCACCACACAGTCCGGAGACAGTCTGGGCGATCTGAATCTTGTGTTCGTGCTCGGCTTGCCAGTCGCGAAAAGCCGCCTGATCAGCGGCCAGTTGCATGCCCAGATCATTGAAAACGGCCAGCGGGTCATCAAGGGCGATGAGCAGGGAATTGTCCTGATCGTCGACGCTGCCTTGCCAGAAAACGTCAGCACCCAGCGGTGCCCATAACGGATTTGTTTCGGCGTCTTCCGACAGCGGGCGAGCAGTGGGGATCGCCGAGTCAGCGAAACGGCCGTCGTCAGTGACATAGCCCTTGTCGATGTCCGCCACCGCCTCGGCGATACGGTTCAATGGCAGGGTGTCCGGCTCGGCCATGGTGATGCAGTAGCTGGCCAGGTCGAGCGCTTTCATCCAGAGCGCGCGGCTTGGGGCGCTGGAGCGCATGTGCTCGCAAACTCGCCACGTCCATTGCTGCGGGGAAAAGGCGATGTGCAGTGTGTTACGTCGCGGGTAGAGCAGAAAGGGCGTGCCATCACTGGCGCCACTTCGCTGGTCATTGCCGATCTGCGCGTCCGTCCAGACAATGCGGCTCAGATGGCCGTTGTTTGCTGAAGCGACATATTCATGCAGCGTCCCGGCCGTTTCGTCGAACACATAGACGTAGCCATCGTACAGCTGGCGAAGGGTGTAGCTGCGTGTTTTCAGTGTCGGCATCAGCGCCCATTTGCCCTGTTTCGGCAACGGCTTCAGTTGCTCCGGCGCGGCGTCGTAGCGGGAGCGATCCAGCGCGTAGCGCACCGGCACGATGGCGACGTAAGGTCCTCTGAAAGGACAAAGGCTGGTGGCCGTCGCCGGAGTCTTGGGGAACAGTGCGGCGCGTCGTTGCTGGTGTGTGCCGTGTTTATCGGTCATGCGGGGCATCCCTGTCGTTACGGACTTTTTGACGGTGTTCATCAAGCGCGGCTATGCGCAGTTCCGGGGCCAGGTGCTGATGCTCGGGGTATAAAGTCTGCCAGGAGGTGTAGTGACCTTGTGGCGAGTTGATGAAATCCAGACCCCAGTCGTGGCAGATGTCGGCCCATGTCGCTAATGCGTATTCACTGATAAGTCCCCACGAGAGCCCGCTGTCCAAAGCTTGATTCAGCCAGCTTTCGATCTGATCATCACTTTGCTTCACGAAGGCTTGCGGATCGTGAGCCTTGACCCAGTCATGAATGCGTTCTTCGAACAGCCATCGATAACAGCTTTCAAAGGCTTTCAACTGCGGATCGCACAGCAGAGTGAAGCCCTGCTGAGAGGTTTGTTGCGGACGTTGATTAACAAATGTGGTGATGGTTGAGCCGAGACTACGCTGCCAACTGCGTAAAGGGGATTGGACCCACAGTTGATCTATAGGCCCGAGCGTCGGGCTCAACTGTTCAGCTCCGTAGCTGGATAGCCAGTAATGCATCGCCAGCGGATCTGCAAAACGCAGCAGACTTGAGTTACCCAGGTAATCGGCCGGGTTCAGAAACTGCTGCAAATGCGCCGAGACGATTTTCAAAGGCGCATCGCTGAAAAAAATGCAGCCGTCGGCCCGCTGCTCAGGATGTTGGTGCCACTCTTCTATCAGTCTGGATGGATAAGGTGCGTGTACAAGTATCGGCCCTAGATCCATGACGCCTGCCCAACGTGTGCCCAGATACAGCGGAACGATCTCAAGATGCTCGTCACGCCGATAAAGCTGCTTTACGGCCTCAGACCGCAACATGCCTGTTGCCGCTGACCGAAAACTGACCCATTAAAGGCTGTTCTGCCGACCGAAAACTGACCCAGGTGTTCAACTGCTTCTGCTCACTTTCCGAGCAGGAGAACACAGGGTGATCAGCATGGAAATGATGGGAAAAATTCGGCGGATGTACTTTCGCGACAAGCTGTCGCTGCATCAGATAGCCAAGCGTACTGGCCTATCCAGGAACACGATCCGAAAGTGGATCAGGGCCCCCGAAACCAAACAGCCGGTGTATCAAAGACGTGCAGCTTTCAACAAGCTGAGCCCGTTTCACGCAACGCTGGAGCAGGCGCTCAAAGCCGACTCGCTTCGGGCAAAACATAACCGCAGAACCGCCAAGGCGCTCTTCGAGCAGATCAAAGCCGAGGGGTACGATGGCGGCTACAGCCAACTAACCGCCTTCATCCGCGCGTGGCGCGGCGAGCAAGGAAAATCTTTGCGAGCCTTTGTGCCGTTGACGTTCGCGCTGGGCGAGGCTTTCCAGTTCGATTGGAGTGAAGAAGGTCTGCTGATCGGCGGGCTGTTCAGGCGGATCCAGGTCTCCCACATGAAGCTCTGTGCCAGCCGCGCATTTTGGCTGGTGGCCTATCCCAGCCAAGGTCACGAGATGTTGTTTGATGCCCATACTCGCTCGTTTGGAGCATTGGGTGGCGTGCCGCGTCGCGGCATTTACGACAACATGAAAACGGCGGTCGACAAGGTCAGCAAGGGGAAAGGCCGGACGGTCAATGCCCGGTTTTCGGTGATGTGCGCGCACTATCTGTTCGACCCAGACTTCTGCAACGTGGCTTCGGGCTGGGAAAAAGGAATCGTCGAGAAGAACGTCCAGGACAGCCGGCGGCGCATCTGGCTCGATGCTCAAGACTGCCTGTTTCATACCTTCGATGAGCTGAATGTCTGGCTCGGCCAACGCTGCCGAACTCTCTGGAGTGAGCTGCCGCACCCGCAATATAAGGGGCTTACGGTGGCAGATGTTCTGGAGCTGGGGCGGGTGGAAATGATGCCGATGCCCAGCGCTTTCGACGGCTATGTCGAACGCACAGTGCGTGTCTCCAGTACCTGCCTGATCAGCGTGGCGCGCAATCGTTACTCAGTGCCTTGCGAGCGCGTCGGTCAGTGGGTCAGCAGCCGTTTATATCCCTCGCGGGTTGTGGTCGTTGCTGATGAAACAACTATCGCCAGTCATGAGCGACTGTTTGATCGAGACCAAGTCAGCTACGACTGGCAGCACTACATCCCGCTGATCGAGCGCAAACCTGGCGCACTTCGCAATGGCGCCCCATTTGCTGATTTACCCAAACCATTACGCCTGCTCAAGCGTGGCCTCCGGCGTCACGCTAACGGTGATCGCGTCATGACCCAAGTGTTGGCTGCGGTGCCCATCAGCGGTCTCGACTCTGTTCTGGTGGCCGTGGAGATAGTGCTTGAGTCTGGCAGCTTGAGCGCTGATCACATCCTGAATGTCCTGGCTCGACTGACGTCCACGGCACCGCCGCCTTCTGTGGAAACGAATCTACAGCTGAAGGTCGCGCCAGCAGCCAACACGGCTCGATATGACCAACTGCGTGCGAAAGATGAGGAGAGCCGAAATGCGTGACTTGATGGCAGAACTTAAAGAACTTCGTCTGCATGGCATGGCGCACGCCTGGGAAGAACTGGCAGCCCAAGGAGAGGCCTCGACAGCGTCCTCAAAATGGTTGCTGGAGCATCTGCTCCAGCAGGAGCAGGCAGATCGTGCTGTGCGCTCGGTGAATCATCAGATGAACATGGCCAAGCTTCCCATGCACCGTGATTTAGCGGGCTTTGAATTCAGCGCTTCCAGCGCTGATGCCCGACTGGTCAAGGAGCTATCCAGCCTGGATTTCACCGAGACGGCCCAAAACGTGGTGTTTATCGGCGGGCCAGGAACCGGCAAAACACACTTGGCCAGCGCACTGGCTGTGGCCGGGATCACCGTTCACAACAAACGAGTCCGCTTCTTCTCCACGGTCGACCTCGTCAATCTGTTGGAGCGTGAAAAGCACGATGGAAAAACGGGCCGGATTGCACAAGGACTGCTCCGCACAGACCTCGTCATCCTGGATGAGCTGGGCTACTTGCCCTTCAGCCAGAGCGGTGGCGCACTGCTGTTTCATCTTCTGTCCAAGCTCTACGAGCACACCAGCGTGATCATCACGACCAACCTGAGTTTCTCGGAATGGTCGAGTGTTTTTGGCGACGCGAAAATGACCACTGCGCTGCTGGATCGACTGACGCACCACTGCCACATCGTAGAAACGGGTAATGAATCCTACCGTCTGCAACACAGCACCCTGGCTGACCAGACAAAGATCAAGACACGAGAACGTAAGCGTAAGGAAGCAGATGTAGTTGAGGACGATGAGCCATTTTAATCCAGATCGGAAACTGCCCTGTCCCATGCACACATGTGGTGGGGCTTTTGATCTTTGAGATCGGACAGGACTGCTACGCTAATCCACAATTGCTGATGACAAATCGGCAATCTGCCCTGGGTCATTTTTCAATCGGCAGGGTGGGTCAGTTTTCAATCAGCGCCGACA
>NZ_LJQT01000378.1:0-2449 GCF_001400515.1 Pseudomonas meliae
CGCAGGCTGCCCTGTTCCTAACTCACTGTTTTTAAAGGGTACTGTCAGTAGCCAGGTTTCGGCCTTTTCATGAAATCGCCCTGGCTAAGATCGGTCGGGTATTGGGTGCGGTATTCAGAACGGAGGCCATCAAGCTCAGCATGCTCGCCTGGAGATGCTCGACGTACCAACATTTTCCCCTCGATCACTTCCAGGTTGTAACTGAAGCCGCGGATCTCTTGAGGGCTCCATACCCGTTCGCGCTCTTGGGTGATGCGCTGTTTGCCTCCTGCAGGAGAGCTTCCCCCCTCAGAGAGCCGACGCGCATAAAGCTCTGTACCGTTGCGGCTGAATACCCTCAGCGTATCGACCAGATTGCCAGCTTCTAGACGTTCGACGGTTAATGGCAGGCCTGTGTAAGCCTGGTCATGTTTATCCCGATTCACCCAGCGGCCAAAGCCGTTGGACTCCCGCTGTAGCTCGTAGCGCATATGAATGCTCATGCGGCTGACGAGAGAGTCAACAGCCAAGACCCGCGCCTCCACACGATACCCTGCTGAGTGAAGACGAGAGCACAGTTTGGCTAGGCTCTCAGGGTCACGCATGGTGCCGTCGATTAGCAAGTTTCGACGATTTTTTATCGCCAAATTGGTCAGTTTAACTGACCAAGCCCCGGCATCGGGATGAGTACGGTCGGCAGCCATGCGGTCGTTCTCATGCATCAGTTGTAGGTATTGCGGATGGTGCTTGCGCAATTCGTCAGCATCAACCTTGATGGTGTTGCCGCCAAACTCATCCATAACTCGGCTACTGAGCCCCGCCTTACCTGCCCCAGGCTGCCCGCCAAGTAGCACCGCTGTAGGGTGGTTGACTGGCTTGGTATTGGTCAGCGAAAACAATGCGATGTCGTCGAAAATAGCATCGTGCTCAGCGGGTGAAAGCCGGAACTGCGATTGGTCATCCTTGGGGAACGTCATTTGCTGTCGATGTCCTTCCTTGATACCTGCAGCTATAGCTTGAGCTTCAATGCGCAGTTCACTGATAGTAAGCCGACCGTCTGTGAGGCCAACGGCCTTCAACATGCCTTGTAGGGTATGGCGGGTGCGATCCCACGCTTTTCCGAGGAATGAACGCTCCTCTTCCGCAACAAAAGCGAAGACCTCTTCGGCACGGCCGAGATCTGTTAGCTTCGCGTAGTGCTCATCTACGTATGCCCAAATGTGGGCTAGTGAAGCTTCACCGCGCGTTTCAAGAACGCGACCCAGGAACTCTCGCTTTTCTTCGGGATTGAAGGTGTTGAGCCCATAATGCCCGAGGAGCTCGTGGCGCAGCGCTCGTCTGACGGCCCCTTCGTCACCCATATTGGAAGCTGCAAGGGTAAAGATGGCTCTTGCTGGGTGGTAGGCTGCGTCGATTCGGTATCCGATTTTGTCTCTCGCGGCGTCTGGACCATAAATTTCCTCCTGAGTGGCCTTGATATTAGCAGTCACTGCTATGTGACCACGATATTCAGCCATGAAGCGATCTACTATCGACTGGGCCTGAGCAACGGTCAGGCCGACTTGTTCGGGAGCTGGCATGAAATACCCCCTTAATCCGAAGCTTTGACGAGTGGTCCGTAGCGCTCGATTGCATGCGCTACCCCTGTATTGTCGTCAATGCGAAGTCGGGACCGCTCGACCACGAGCTCAGCTTGTTCAGCCCGCAACTGATCAATCAGTACCTTATCGGGTTCGGCTTTGCTGCGTTCTGCGTGAATGTCGCGGGCTTTGATTGCGATCATGTTGCCTATGGTTTCCGACGCAGCCTCATAGGCGGCAAGCTGTTGGTCCGTCCACTGTGCAGGCATGGGGTTGTCCTTCTTCTCAGGTTTGGATGCCTTGTAAATCAAGACGAGGCCTAGAATCAAAAATAGTGCTGAACGGAACCATTCGTCGTTTGGACTGAGATCATTGAGTTGGGAATTGACTGCCATGGCCAAGCCCACTACTAGGCTCAACGAACCGACAAGCAACCGCATGATACGACTATTCATCGCTATCACTCCCGGCATTGTCCTTGACTAAGGACAGCACGTAGGAGTCATTCAGCACGGTCATCAGCTGCTCTGCTGTATGTGCGCTTTGGCACCTGAATAGCACAATAGCCAAGGCTTTGAGGGAATGTGCCCGGTCAATGCTTTTCATGGCAAGGGCACGTAAATCATCTGTGTCGTAGACATTCGCAAATGCCACGCCTTCCGCACCAGTAATCTCTGCTGTGCGATTGATCGACGCCTCGACCGCAGGCGGCAGCGCTGGTTTAAGGCCACCATCCACCAACATCAGAGATACGATGAAGGGCACCGACGCTCCTGATGAACCCTTAGCAAAGTATGCCGGGACGACCTTCATTTCAGTTTCGTTAAACATCAGAGTCCCTACCTTTTGATGTCGAGCGCGAGAAAAGGGCCTTTAGGGAAACTCTGAAA
>NZ_LJQT01000155.1:0-276 GCF_001400515.1 Pseudomonas meliae
TTGTTCAGCGTCTCCCTAGTTATTACAAGTTAGTGCCGCTCTTTCTCGCTGTTCTTATTATTCCTATTTTGCTGCTCGGTTTTGGCTTTTGGTATGTTATGAAGAGCAAAACATCTGACAGTGAGGCTCTTATGCACGCAGATTCTCAATCAACTGTTTCAGAAGCTAAGCGACCTGCATCAGTATCTTCAACGCCCGGTGTTACTACCCAAGGCCGTACTGTTCAACCAGTTCAGGAATATATCCAGCAGTACAAGCCTAGGGAGGCGCTGATTT
>NZ_LJQT01000314.1:0-1828 GCF_001400515.1 Pseudomonas meliae
GAGCGTCACGAACTGCATTCCCACGCGGAGCGTGCGGAACGATAGGTGTTCCGGCGATTACCTTTCACGCTGGAGCCGCATGCCCCCAGCCTGTTAACATTCCGCGCTTGATTGACCTATTTCGGGATTTTCCATGACCACCGTTCGTACCCGCATCGCGCCATCGCCCACGGGCGACCCTCACGTCGGCACGGCCTACATTGCGCTGTTCAACTACTGCTTTGCCAAACAGCATGGCGGCGAGTTCATTCTGCGCATTGAAGACACCGATCAACTGCGCTCGACCCGCGAGTCCGAACAGCAGATCTTCGACGCACTGCGCTGGCTGGGTATCGAGTGGAGCGAAGGGCCGGATGTCGGTGGTCCACACGGCCCGTATCGTCAAAGCGAGCGGGGCGATATCTACCAGAAATACGCGCAGCAACTGGTCGAGCTGGGTCACGCCTTCCCGTGTTTCTGCACCGCCGAAGAGCTGGACGAGATGCGCGCCGAGCAACAGGCCAAGGGTGAAACCCCGCGCTATGACGGTCGCGCCTTGCTGCTCTCCAAGGAAGAAGTGCAACGCCGTCTGGACGCTGGCGAGCCCCACGTGACTCGCATGAAAGTGCCGACCGAAGGCGTCTGCGTCGTGCCGGACATGCTGCGCGGCGAAGTCGAAATCCCGTGGGACCGCATGGATATGCAGGTCCTGATGAAGACCGACGGTCTGCCGACCTACTTTCTCGCCAACGTGGTCGATGACCACCTGATGGGCATCACCCACGTACTGCGCGGCGAAGAATGGCTGCCATCGGCACCCAAACTGATCCTGCTTTACGAGTACTTTGGCTGGGACAAGCCACAGCTGTGCTACATGCCGCTGCTGCGTAACCCGGACAAGAGCAAGCTGTCCAAGCGCAAGAACCCGACGTCGGTGACCTTCTACGAGCGCATGGGCTTCATGCCTGAAGCCATGCTCAATTACCTGGGGCGCATGGGCTGGTCGATGCCGGACGAGCGCGAGAAGTTCTCGTTGCAGGAAATGGTCGACAACTTCGATCTGTCGCGTGTCTCGCTGGGCGGGCCGATCTTCGATATCGAAAAACTGTCCTGGCTCAATGGTCAGTGGCTGCGTGATCTGCCGGTCGAGGAGTTTGCCAGCCGATTGAAAACGTGGGCACTGAACCCAGACTACATGATGAAGATCGCACCGCACGTGCAGGGCAGGGTAGAGACCTTCAGTCAGGTCGCTCCGCTGGCCGGGTTCTTCTTCGCCGGTGGCGTTACGCCCGATGTGAAGCTGTTCGAGCACAAGAAGCTGTCCCCGGAGCAGGTCCGTCAGGTGATGCAGTTGATCCTGTGGAAGCTGGAGTCGCTGCGTCAGTGGGAGAAAGACCGGATCATGGGTTGCATCCAGGCCGTCGTTGAGCACCTCGAGCTCAAGCTGCGTGACGCCATGCCCCTTATGTTTGCGGCGATTACCGGCCAGGCCAATTCGGTCTCGGTGACCGATGCGATGGAAATCCTCGGTCCGGACCTGACCCGCTTCCGCCTGCGTCAGGCCCTGGATTTGTTGGGTGGCGTTTCGAAGAAAGAAAACAAGGAATGGGAAAAGCTGCTGGGCTCCATCGCCTGAGGCGTTCCCTATTCCTGTCAGTCGCCCCCGGTTTTCCGGGGGTTTAAAGGTAAGTGGTTGTATTACCGACAAAAAAGTTTGAAAAATGTAAAAAATAAATTTGACAGCCCTGTCACTCACGCTTAATATGCGCCCCGTCCACTGATGTGGGGCTTTAGCTCAGCTGGGAGAGCGCCTGCATGGCATGCAGGAGGTCAGCGGTTCGATCCCGCT
>NZ_LJQT01000318.1:0-1218 GCF_001400515.1 Pseudomonas meliae
CTTTGGCTGTGCAGCGGCCCATTGGATATAAGCGCTTTCGATCAACCACGTAGCATCAGCGGCTGTGGGTACAGGATTGAGTGCTATGTGAGCCAGCTTTTTTTCTATCCACGTCAGCAGTGCGGTACGCCCTGCTGGACAAGGCATTAGATCACGCTCCAAATGGTTGGCAAGCTCTGAGATAGCCACATCGCGCTCGGCACTTTTTGCAGTCATCGCAATTCTCCTGGATCACTTCGCTGCGGCGACTTTACTAGGCCACCTGGCGTTGGTGCATCCCCTTGGCCTCCAGCACCCGCATCGATTCGACCGAGTACAACGACTCGGGGACCAGTAGCAGGCGTTTTAGGCCTATGGCCTCGCCAGTCTCCTGACAAAAACCGTAGTCGCCCAGAGCGAGAATTTCCAGGGCCTTAAGCACATGCCTCAACGTCTGTCTGTCCCTTTCTATCATGCTTGCTGCCACCGCTCTGTTTTCCTCATCGGAAGCGAAGTCTGCTTCGTCCGAATGACGCTCGATCTCGCAACTGGTCTGATAGCTGAGCAAGCGATCACGAAGCTCTGCGGCTTTGACCTCCAACCGATCTTTGAAAAAGGCCAGCTGGTCTACGCTCATGTACTCGTCCTCAGCTTGATCCAGCAGTTGCTCAACGCTCATCAATGCCATCTTGTGCTCCTGACATGGTTGGTCATTCAAACTTCCTATCGAGTGACCAACGAGCGCCACCGGCGCTTATGAGTAATAACAGAACCAGGCTTGCCATCGGTCATTTCGTTATCAACGTTTCTGCTCTGGGCCTCGACGGCATCTGCAGCTTCAATCTGGATAAGTACATCCCCAGTATCCTCTGAAACGCTTAGGACTTGGATCTGAATTCCTTCGCCAATCATAATATTTTCACCTTCGCGGCGAGTCAGAAGGAGCATACGATTTTCCTATCTATATATCAGCGTTCATCCTGTTCGGTAGGCAGCGGTGGCCATTTCTGGCTAAACCTTGACATAAACGATTGATCCCAATGACTTACCCCTGATCTTTTCATTGCATCCGTCTCGGGTACACCTTCAGCTATCATTAACTCCGAGGCAAGCCTCGATCAACGCTTTGCGCAGCTCAGGCATGTCATGCCGACCTACATTGCGAATGGCCTCTGCAACAATTGGTGCCGCTCGATCTGCCCAAGACATGGTGAATTACCCTTAGGGAGGCGCTGCAAA
>NZ_LJQT01000105.1:0-2630 GCF_001400515.1 Pseudomonas meliae
ATTTCGGCTATGATAACCGATTTCAAAATCCCACAATTTGCAGCCGCAGGCTGCCCTGTTCGGTTCAGCTACTGCCAACCCGCCCGCACAACGCGATCTGCCGTCCAGTGACAGCGATAGCCCGACGCCGGATGCCCAGCCGCCTTATCTGCTTGAAATCAGCCATATCAGCAAGGGCTTCCCCGGTGTCATCGCGCTCAACGACGTCCAACTGCGTGTGCGCCCTGGCAGCGTGCTGGCGCTGATGGGCGAGAACGGTGCCGGAAAGTCAACGCTGATGAAAATCATCGCTGGCATCTACCAGCCGGACTCGGGCGAAATCCGTTTGCGTGGCAAGCCGATTCGCTTCGAGACGCCACTTTCGGCCCTGCAGGCCGGCATTGCGATGATCCATCAGGAGCTGAACCTGATGCCGTTCATGAGCATCGCCGAGAACATCTGGATCGGTCGCGAACAGCTCAACGGTCTGCACATGGTCGATCACCGGGAAATGCACCGCTGCACTGCCGAACTGCTGGAGCGCCTGCGCATCAGGCTCGATCCCGAAGACCTGGTGGGCAACCTGAGTATCGCCGAGCGGCAGATGGTCGAGATCGCCAAAGCTGTGTCATATAACTCGGACGTGCTGATCATGGATGAGCCGACTTCGGCCATCACCGAAACCGAAGTCGCTCACCTGTTTTCGATCATCAACGACCTCCGCGCTCAGGGTAAAGGCATCATCTACATCACCCACAAGATGAACGAAGTCTTCGAGATTGCCGACGAAGTAGCGGTTTTTCGCGACGGCGCCTATATCGGCCTGCAGCGCGCCGAAAGTATGGACGGCGACAGCCTGATCACCATGATGGTGGGGCGTGAGTTGATCCAACTGTTTCCCGAGCGGGAAAAGCCGCCAGGCGAAGTGCTGCTTTCAGTCAGCAACCTGTGCCTGAACGGCATTTTCAAGGACGTGAGTTTCGATTTGCGTGCCGGAGAGATTCTAGGCATTGCCGGATTGATGGGGTCGGGCCGGACCAATGTGGCCGAGACCCTGTTCGGCATAACCCCCAGCGACAGCGGCGAGGTACGCTTTGATGGCACTACGGTACACATTGCCGATCCGCATCAGGCCATTGATCTGGGTTTTGCGCTGTTGACGGAAGACCGCAAGTTGACTGGGCTGTTTCCATGCCTGTCGGTGATGGAAAACATGGAAATGGCCGTGCTCGCCAACTATGCCGGCAACGGTTTCGTGCAACAGAAGGCACTGCGTGCGCTGTGCGAGGACATGTGCAAAAAACTTCGGGTCAAGACCCCGTCACTGGAGCAGTGCATCGACACCTTGTCGGGCGGTAACCAGCAGAAGGCGTTGCTGGCACGCTGGCTGATGACCAATCCCCGGGTACTGATTCTGGATGAGCCCACCCGCGGCATCGACGTAGGGGCCAAGGCGGAAATCTATCGCCTGATCTCCCTGCTGGCCAGTGAAGGCATGGCCGTCATCATGATCTCTTCAGAGCTGCCGGAAGTCCTCGGTATGAGCGACCGTGTGATGGTCATGCACGAAGGCGAAATGATGGGAATCCTCGATCGAGGCGAAGCGACCCAGGAAAAAGTCATGCATCTGGCCTCCGGCCACAAGGTTCATTGAGTTCGCACTACAGGGCTCGGTAGAAGAACAAAAGGGGAACGAACATGAGCAACGCGATTTCGCAAAACAAACCAGCCTTGGCACCGACCAGGAACAAACGGCGGCTGCCAACCGAGCTGAGTATTTTTCTGGTGCTGATCGGTATCGGTCTGATCTTTGAGCTGTTTGGCTGGATCGTCCGTGATCAGAGCTTTCTGCTCAACTCCCAGCGTCTGGTACTGATGATCCTTCAGGTGTCGATCATCGGCTTGCTGGCCATCGGCGTGACTCAGGTGATCATTACCACAGGCATCGACCTGTCGTCCGGTTCGGTGCTGGCACTGTCAGCGATGATTGCCGCGAGCCTGGCGCAAACCTCGGACTTCTCCCGGGCGGTATTTCCTTCCTTGACCGACCTGCCCGTGTGGATTCCGATCGTGGTCGGGCTCGGAGTCGGGCTGCTGGCGGGTGCCATCAACGGCAGCATCATTGCCATAACCGGTATTCATTCATTGCCACGCTGGGCATGATGGTCTCCGCGCGTGGCCTGGCGCGCTTCTACACCGAAGGTCAGCCGGTGAGCATGCTCTCTGACTCCTACACGGCTATCGGACAGGGCGCGATGCCGGTGATCATCTTTCTGGTGGTGGCGGTGATCTTCCACATTGCCCTGCGTTATACCAAGTACGGCAAATACACCTACGCCATCGGCGGCAACATGCAGGCTGCGCGTACTTCCGGGATCAACGTCAAGCGCCACCTGGTTATCGTCTATAGCATCGCCGGGCTGCTGGCCGGGCTGGCCGGGGTGGTTGCCTCGGCACGTGCCGCAACCGGGCAGGCCGGAATGGGCATGTCCTATGAACTGGACGCTATCGCTGCCGCAGTCATCGGCGGCACCAGCCTGTCCGGTGGAGTAGGGCGAATCACCGGCACTGTGATCGGTGCGCTGATTCTCGGCGTAATGGCCAGTGGTTTCACCTTTGTCGGCGTAGACGCTTAGGATTCTCCGATCAAG
>NZ_LJQT01000255.1:0-1007 GCF_001400515.1 Pseudomonas meliae
TGGTCAGATTGCACAGCAGCACCGAGGCCACCAGTCCACGACTTAACGATCTGGTTAACGCCGATAAGGCAGTCATGACTCGGCACTCTGTTCAAGAGCGCTGGGTACTTCTCGATGCGCTTGTGCTTGTTGCACCAAAGGCTCAGTCATGGCGTGGCCCCTCTTGGCAGGCTTGCACAGGGCTGCACCGAGATTTTCAGCGGCAACCTTGAGCCATTCGTTTGCATCACGCATGGCACCGGCGTCTATGGCTGTGTCGGTCTTGTCCTGGCGGCACAACATGAGAAACTCATAGGCTTTCTTGACCTGATCGATCTGCTCCCGACTATCCTTCTCCGACCCAGCCAGTTCGGCCTTCATCTGCTCGATCTCGGCCTGGAGCGAGTCGACGATTTTCGGAGCCTTGCCAGAACCAATTGGCGAAGCCTGCACCATTGCTGCCAGTACCTGCGCCATGTCGTTCCACGAAACACCTATGAACTTTCCATCAGGAGCGCACAGCTCCAGTAACTTCTCTCCGCCGCGCAGGCACATGAGATGCGTCGGCTCAAAGATGGATTCGAATCTGGCGATTTCGCCTTGCAGGAATTTGATCCGGTCCCGACTGCCTGCCAGGAGGCGGCGAAGTGTCTCTATCTCTTCGAATTCGTTGCTCATTTCAATTCCTTCGCGCTTTGCGCATAGAGGGGCTGAGCGTGCGTCGAGCAGGCCTTGGTTCCGCACTACCTAGGGGTGGGGGGCATCCTTGCCTGCATTTCGAAGGTCGGCTTCAGGTCGAGCAGTGCTTCCACCCGAACTGGGCCACGCCTTGTTTGCCAGACTGGCGGGACTAAACTGCACCAAAAGCTCAATCATGGCGTGGCCCGCTGTTCGAGTTCCCGCAATTGAGAGGCGGTCATGACCACCGCCAGTTCACGCCGGTCAATGCGCCCTTCCAGATGAAGACGCCAGGCCTGATCAGCGAAGCGTCGTTGCTCCAAGCGAATAATGGAGTCGATATGCCGAAC
>NZ_LJQT01000037.1:0-5324 GCF_001400515.1 Pseudomonas meliae
TTGTTCAGCGTCTCCTTAACTACCTGCTGAGACATACCGCTGAAGACGCAGAAGTGGTGGCAGTGGTCGACGCTGATTACTGCGTCCATCGACAGTGGCTCAAGCATATGGTGCCACACTTTATGGACCCCAAGATTGCAGTCATTCAATCGCCACAGGATTATTGCGACGGTCACGAAAGCCTGTTCAAACTTTGCTGTCAGGCCGAGTACCGAGGCTTTTTCAACATCGGCATGGTCATCCGTAATGATCACGATGCAATTATTCAGCACGGTACCATGACACTGATCCGCCGATCAGCACTGGACCGGCTGGGCTGGGCGCAATGGTGCATATGCGAAGATGCCGAACTTGGCCTGCGTATGCTGGAAAATGGTTTTTCCACGGGTTACGCCGCTACCAGCTATGGCAAAGGACTGACTCCCGATACATTCATGGACTTCAAGAAACAACGATATCGCTGGGCATATGGAGCCATGCAGATCGTAAAGCGGCACGCCGGAAGCCTGATTGCAGGAAACTGCGCGTCCCTGAACGCGATGCAACGCTACCATTTCATCGCGGGGTGGATGCCGTGGATGGCAGAAGCAATGAATTATCTGTTAATGCTGGCCGCGTTGGCTTGGTCGATGGCAATGATCCTTAAGCCCGAGACTTTCGTGCCGCTGCCCTGGATATTTTCCACGTCGTTGATACTGATGTTTGCCCTGCGCTCGCTCAAGATAATTGTGCTCTACCGGCAGCTGGTCAGCACAAACATCAAAGAGGCACTGGCCTCAATACTGGCAGGCATGGCGCTGTATCCGACGATAGGCAAGGCGGTACTGTCGGGGCTCGTCACATCAGGCATGCCGTTCTTCAGAACGCCCAAACACACTTCCGGAAACCTGATCGGGCAAACCCTTCTCGATGTAAAAGAAGAACTGTCTACCGTGCTGATCTCATGGATCACGATTATGCTTTTACTCACACACAAAGCATTCATCAACATGAATTCAGGTTTCTGGATAGCCATGCTCTTGGCTCAATCACTCCCTTACCTGGCGGCAGTGATCATGGCAATCCTGTCTGCTCACGCAAACCGCTCGGCGCGGCCCGCAATCTGAGCTATCCAAAGCGCACAATAAACGACGGCCCCAGGTCGTCGTTTTGCTTTAAGATATCCGCCTTTTCGCGCCCAAAGTCTTGCTACCGGAGTTCTGTACATGACTGCCCCTACCGACCTGTCGCCCACCCTTCAACTTGCCTGCGATCTGATCCGCCGCCCGTCAGTGACGCCGGTCGATGCCGACTGTCAGGCAGTGATGATGCAACGCCTGGGCAATGCCGGCTTCAAGCTGGAGCCCATGCGTATCGAAGACGTCGATAACTTCTGGGCCACACACGGCACTACCGACGGCCCGGTACTGTGTTTCGCAGGTCATACGGACGTGGTCCCTACCGGCCCGGTGGAGAACTGGCAGAACGACCCGTTCGATGCGTTGATCGACGAGCACGGCATGCTCTGCGGACGCGGTGCAGCGGACATGAAAGGCAGCCTGGCAGCCATGCTCGTGGCCGCCGAGCGCTTTGTAGCCGATCACCCGAATCACAAGGGTTCGGTGGCATTCCTGATCACCAGTGACGAAGAAGGCCCGGCGCACCACGGCACCAAGGCTGTCGTCGAACGTCTGGCAGCGCGCAAGGAGCGTCTGGACTGGTGCATCGTCGGCGAACCTTCGAGCACCACGCTGGTGGGCGATGTGGTCAAGAACGGGCGTCGTGGCTCGCTGGGCGCCACCCTCACCGTGCGCGGCAAACAGGGCCATGTGGCTTACCCGCATCTGGCGAAGAACCCTATTCACCTTGCAGTTCCGGCACTTGCCGAACTGGCTGCAGAGCACTGGGACCATGGCAACGATTTCTTCCCGCCAACCAGCTTCCAGATCTCCAACCTGAACGCCGGCACGGGTGCAACCAATGTCATCCCGGGTGATCTGGTAGCAGTATTCAACTTCCGTTTTTCGACCGAGTCGACCGTCGAAGGCTTGCAGCAGCGTGTCGCCGCCATCCTCGACAAGCATGAGCTGGACTGGCATGTGAACTGGGCGTTGTCCGGCCTGCCGTTCCTGACCGAGCCGGGCGCATTGCTGGACGNNACGCCGTGTCGTCCAGCATCAAAAGCGTCACGGGCCGTGACACCAAAGCCTCGACCAGCGGCGGAACCTCCGACGGCCGTTTCATCGCGACCCTGGGTACGCAAGTGGTTGAACTGGGGCCGGTCAACGCGACGATTCACCAGGTCAACGAGCGGATTCTGGCCAGCGATCTCGACGTGCTGACCGAGATCTACTACCAGACCCTGGTCAAGTTGCTCGCCTGATGCTGACCTGCCCGATCTGCTCTGCGCCGCTCAGTACCGCCGACAACGGCGTGGTATGCCCGGCCAACCACCGCTTCGACCGTGCACGTCAGGGGTATCTGAACCTGTTGCCGGTGCAGCACAAGAACAGCCGCGACCCCGGCGACAATCAGGCCATGGTTGAAGCACGGCGGGACTTCCTCAACGCCGGGCATTACGCCCCGGTAGCCCGGCGGCTGGCTGAACTGGCCGCCGAGCGCTCCCCCGCGCACTGGCTGGACATCGGCTGCGGCGAAGGTTATTACACCGCGCAAATAGCCGAGGCCCTGCCCCATGCCGACGGCTATGCGCTGGACATCTCCCGCGAAGCCGTGAAACGCGCCTGCCGTCGTGACCCCAGGCTGACCTGGATGGTTGCCAGCATGGCCCGTGTTCCCTTGCCGGATGCCAGCTGTCAGTTTCTGGCCAGTGTGTTCAGCCCGCTGGACTGGCTTGAAGCCAAGCGCTTGCTGACGCCTGGCGGCGGACTGATGCGGGTCGGCCCGACCAGCGAACATCTCATGGAACTGCGTCAGCAGCTTTATGATGAGGTCCGCGATTATGCCGACGACAAGCACCTGTCTCTGGTGCCACCCGGCATGCAGTTGCAACACAGCGAGACCCTGCGCTATACGCTGAAGCTGATCGACGGCCAGTCCCGTGCCGATCTGCTGGCCATGACGCCTCACGGGTGGCGCGCCAGCGCCGAGCGCCGGACTGCCGTCATTGAGCAATCAGGACCTTTCAAGGTCACCGTTTCCATGCGCTACGATTATTTCGTGCTGCAATAAGCATTCAACAGAGGCACCCATGCGCCAACCCGATATCGAGATTTACCTGAAAGACGAAGACGTCGACCACAAGGCCATCGCCCAATGGTTGAGCGTCGCCCTGGGCCCGTGCAGTGACTGGAACCAGAAAGGCCAGACCTGGAAGTGCAAGGCCGGCAATGTGACCGTAACCTGGCTGCCCAAAGCAGTCGGTAAATGGAACAGTCTGCATCTGGACAGCGATCAGACCCCGTGGGAAGACGACATCGCCTGCGCCCGTGCGGCATTCAAAGCCTTGAACGTCGAAGTGCGCTGCGCACCCGGCACCTGGGTTGAAGAAGAAAGCGATGAAACCGCCGACCGCTGGATACGCGTCAGCGCCGATGGCGAGGAAGAAATCACCTGGCGCACCTCGTAAGCCTTTTGCAGCGACGGCATCAGGATGTGCCGTCGTGGCTCTCGAAGGTGGCCGCTCAGTATTTACTCTTCTACAAACACCAGGCTTTTTGCCGATCGCTTCGGGATACGTCACACTGACGCCCATCTCGGGCAGTCGCCCGTCCCTTACTCAGCAGAAGCCGTATGACCCGTTCTCCGTTCCGTCGTCTTGTGTTCGGCACCCTGCGCCGATTGTTGTATCTCTGGGTGCGCTCGGAAACCATCAATCAGTCGTCTTTTACGCTCAACCTGGACCGTAGCCGTCCGGTGTTCTATGCCCTGCAGTCGCCGTCGATCAGTGATCTGGCGGTGATCGACACAGAATGTCGCAAGGCTGGCCTGCCTCGCCCCGTATTGTCGGTAGCGGTCGGCAACCTGATAGAGCCAGCTGCATTCTTTTACCTGACTCCGGCGCCTGACTGGCTTGGCCGCCAGGACAAGCGCGGCGCACCGCCGACACTGGAGCGTCTGGTCGCAGCCGTGAGCCAGAACCCCGGCGAAGATGCGCAGATCATCCCGGTCAGCGTGTTCTGGGGCCAGTCACCTGACCGCGAGTCCAGCGCCTGGAAACTGCTGTTCGCCGACAGCTGGGCCGTGACCGGCCGGTTGCGCCGCCTGGTCAGCATTCTGATTCTGGGTCGCAAGACCCGTGTACAGTTTTCCGCGCCCATTCACATGCGCGAGCTGGTGGGTGAAAACAAAGGTTACGAACTGACCCTGCGCATGACCCAGCGTCTGCTGCGCGTGCACTTTCGCAACCTGAAAAGCGCGGTCATCGGCCCGGACGTTTCGCACCGGCGCACCGTGGTCAAAGGGCTGCTGGACGAGCCGCTGGTCAAGCAGGCGATCATCGAAGAAGCCGAACGGGAGAACATCACCCAGGACAAGGCACGGGCCCGGGCGCTGAGCTACGGCAACGAGATCGCCTCGGACTATACCTATTCCGTTATCCGCTTCATGGAAGTCGTCCTCAGCTGGTTCTGGAACAAGATTTACGACGGCATCAAAGTCAGCCACATCGAAGGCGTGCAGGAAGTGGCGCCAGGGCATGAAGTCATTTACGTCCCTTGTCACCGCAGCCATATCGATTACCTGCTGCTGTCCTATCTGTTGTTTCGCAACGGGCTCACGCCGCCGCACATCGCTGCCGGCATCAACCTGAACATGCCGGTCGTCGGCAGCCTGCTGCGCCGTGGCGGGGCGTTTTTCATGCGCCGCACATTCAAGGGTAACCCGCTGTATACAGCGGTTTTCACCGAGTACCTGCACACGCTGTTCATCAAGGGTTTCCCGGTCGAATACTTTGTCGAAGGCGGTCGCTCGCGGACCGGGCGAATGTTGCAGCCCAAAACCGGCATGCTCGCCATCACCCTGCGCAGTTTCCTGCGCAACTCGCGGATGCCGATTGTGTTCGTTCCGGTGTACATCGGCTACGAGCGCGTGCTGGAAGGCCGTACTTATCTGGGCGAATTGCGCGGAGCGACCAAGAAGAAAGAGTCGATCTTCGACATCTTCAAAGTCATCGGTGCGCTGAAGCAGCGTTTCGGCCAGGTATCGGTGAACTTCGGTGCCCCCATCAAGCTGGCCGAGTTCCTTGACGGCGAACAACCGGACTGGCGCGAGCAGGAGCTGGCGCCGCAATTTCGCCCGGAATGGCTGAGCGAAACCACTCATCGGCTGGGTGAACGTGTGGCCCAGCACCTGAATGAAGCCGCCGCCGAGACTGTCAGAAATTT
>NZ_LJQT01000453.1:0-552 GCF_001400515.1 Pseudomonas meliae
TACGATTTTTTCCGAATTCTGCGGGCTCCCCTACCCCACTAACGATGTGCGGCTGATGACTCAGTACGCGACCGAGGCGGTTTCGCGGATTTTTCGACCAGGCTTCAGGTATAGCAAAGCGGAAGTGCTGCTGATGGATATTTGTCAGCCAGGCGAGTTTACCGATGACCTGTTCGCTGCCAGTCAGCCGATGAGCTCAGATCGGCTGATGGCTGCGTTGGACATGATCAACGGCAAGTGGGGACGTGGGACACTGCGTACAGGGTCAGTACCAGTCGTTCCAGATTGGGGAATGCGGCGTGAGCAAATGAGCCAGAGCTACACGACGCGGCTTGATCAGCTCTGGGTTGTAAAGGCTAAGTGACCAAGTCAATCCGGTGTTCGTTCACGGTTATTCTGTTCCATTGATCCCCTGACCCTAAAATTTGGGTCAGGGGATCAGTGCATTCGAGCTGTCATATCCACGCCCAGGGCTCTCATTACCGTCAACATGGTTTTTAAGGTTGGATTGCCCTTGCTACTGAACGACCGATAAAGCTGCTCTCGAGACAG
>NZ_LJQT01000453.1:560-882 GCF_001400515.1 Pseudomonas meliae
CGCGCAAGCTCGGTCATCCCTTTGGCCCTTGCGACAACCCCCATAGCCTTCGCGATGTACTCCGCATCCCCCGTCTCAAAGGCATCAGAGATAAAAATCGCGATTGCTTCAGGACCGTCAAGGGCTGCTGCTGGGTCGTAATCGAAAATTTGTTCTTTCATTCTTGCCACCATTGATCAGCCAGTTTCTTGGCTGTTTCGATATCTCGGGATTGGCTGCTCTTGTCACCACCGCACAGCAGCAAGATCAGTTCATCGCCTCGCTGCTGGAAATAAACACGGTAACCAGGGCCAACGTGTATCCGTAGCTCACTAACGCCCTG
>NZ_LJQT01000453.1:893-1050 GCF_001400515.1 Pseudomonas meliae
ACCCATCAGGCCATTTGCAACTCTAAAAATAGCCTTCTGGTCTTTAAGCCTGCGTTCCCAAGCCATATAGGTAGAGGTCTGTTTTATCGTCGTCATGGAAGGCATTGTAGTTTATTGACGACACTAAAGCGAGTCGTTCGCTAGGAGGGTGTAGACA
>NZ_LJQT01000259.1:0-786 GCF_001400515.1 Pseudomonas meliae
CTCTGCGTCCGATCTTGAGCATGCGGGATGGTCAAAAGCGCACGTTCAGCCACCCTGGCGCAGCAGCGGCAGGCTGGTGGTGGATTTGATCTCGGACAGCGCCACTGTCGAGTTCACTTCCTGGATGCCGGGCACCAGCGACAGCTTTTCGAAGAAGAACCGCTCGTATGCCTCGATATCCGGCGTCACGATGCGCAGCAGAAAATCCACCGCCCCCATCAGTAGATAGCACTCCAACACCTCCGGGAAGCCACGAATCGAGTCGGTGAACTCGGTGAAGTTGGAGCGCCCGTGGGCGTTGAGTTTTACCTCGGCGAAAATCTGTGTGTTCAGGCCGATTTTCTTGCGATCCAGCAACGCAACCTGACGACGAATGACCCCTTCATCCTTGAGCCGCTGAATGCGCCGCCAACAAGGCGATTGCGAGAGGCCGACCTGCTCGGCAATCTGCGCGCTGGAGAGCGACGCGTCCTCTTGTAGCAGCGCCAGAATCTTGCGGTCGTAAACGTCCAGCTCGGTTTGCATAATTAATTTTCCGCATTGGCTTTTTACGCATTAACAAGTCCAATGAAGCCTAATCCAGATGATGATGGACCAGAAATTTCTTTTTTGGCATGTAAAGATTTTCCCACTGTTCTGGAGTATCCACATGCCTGACCTTGAAGCCGTTACCGCCCCCTTGCAGCGTCCCGACAACTGGTCATCCAGCAATGCGGCATGCTGTGCGCGCTACCAAATTGTTGCTGCAGCCGAGCCTGCATTGCTTTGGATTCTCCGATCAAGTTT
>NZ_LJQT01000117.1:0-671 GCF_001400515.1 Pseudomonas meliae
CTGAGCAAGTTGATACGCGGAATGATGATATGAATGTGAGGCTTGCGGTCAATCACCTCGCCGGTTTTCCTATCAGTGACCGTCTTCTTTTTTGGCAAGTGCGCTTCGGCATACAGATTAAATTCTTCAGGCTTGTACGCATGCATAAAGAAGTTCTTGAAGTCGGTCGTCACTGCCTTGAGCACTTCAGGTGACACCGTGTCCTCTTTAAAGCTTAGCGTGAACGTGAGGTAACGATCTTGCCCATGATCCGGGATACTTTCATAGATGGCCCTGGTCACGCTGAGCTGCCCCTCAATGATCAACCGATGGTCCAATTCATCACGAGTAAACTCTCGACCTGATTTATTGCCTTGTTCTAAATACTCCTGCGCTCCGGTGTTATAGCCACTGACTCTAATCAGCATATTCTATACCTGCTAATAAAATCGTCTCGATGACCATCAGCGTTTCATACCACTTGTCTCTCACACTGTCGGTGATAATGCCCCTGTCACTCGCCGCTTTTGCAATGTAAGCCAACTGAGAAATGTTGTTACCGGCTTTATTGACGATAAATACAATTCGTTTCCTAAACCCGGTAAACTCTCTAAACACAGGAGCTTTATTTAAAATCAGCTCCCTGAAAAAGGCTGATGCAGAACAGCCCGCCCGTTTGATCATGTCATCAA